>NZ_WUBV01000063.1:575329-693935 GCF_009807105.1 Natrialba sp. INN-245
GCCCCGGATTGTCGAAACCCTCCTCGAAACTGTCCCTCACCGTACTCGAGACCGACGCGTACGGGTCGATCACGTTCGACCCTGTCGAGGCGAACTATCCACGTCGCCGAATGAAACGCTGCCAAACGCGCTGTCGAGACGAAACGTAGGGCGGATGTGAACCGTCTTTTCTCGAATACCCTGAATTGAAGGGAAGAATTTATTATCCATGTGTTCCTCTGGTTCGTTTGCATCAACTGGATCCGAGCTCGGTCACCACTCTCGTAGATCGGCTGTGTTTCCCCGTCTACGCCCATCTAATCGCGACTTCGAGTTCGGATCTCCACACGAAACAAGGGGGTGCGTGTACGACGAATGTCAGACGACAATACGAACAATAGGTCGAACGAAATCGACGGGACGCGTGGATTTGCCACAGATCTCGGCGGAACGGAGGTCGACGACGAGGAGTCGAATCAGGGTCTGTTCGACGATCTCCTCAGCGGCGAGCCGATCTTCGAGAACAAGGAGGTGCTTCGCCCGTCCTACACTCCCCACGAACTCCCCCATCGAAGCGACCAGATCAACAAGATGGCGACGATCCTGGTGGCAGCACTCCGCGGCGAGACCCCGTCGAATATCCTCATCTACGGAAAGACGGGAACTGGAAAGACCGCAAGTGCGAAATTCGTCAGCAAGGAACTCGAGAGTACCTCCCAGAAGTACAGCGTTCCGTGTGACGTCGAGTACATCAACTGCGAGGTCACCGATACGCAGTATCGCGTACTCGCACAGCTGGCGAACAAGTTTATCGAGAAGAACGAACAACGTATCGACGACCGAATCGACGAATTGGAGTCGCTTCTCGCTGGCGTCGACGAGTACGATCGATCCCAGCCACCCGATTCACTCCCCAACTCGTCCGAGGGGGAGTCCGAACTGTTCGAGTTCCCGATCGAGGACGCGGAGGCGCGTCCAACCGAAGCCGACACTGGATCCGGAGATCCGACTGTCACCTCTTCCGGTGGTTCGACTGATTCACCTGGAGATACAAACCAGACTACTGATGGCGATTCTGCAGTGGAAATGGGGGGGTTGGGAACGGGTGAATCACCGACTCGAAACGAGGGGAATGATCGATCGACCGACGATCCCACCGGAACCGACGCATCCGACAGTAGCGAGCGATCGGACGAGACCGACGACGCCGACCGGTTCATCACCACGGTCGACGACGAGTCCGCCTCGAGCCACGAGGAACATGGAGCCGAGTTCCCGCCGGATCATCCACTCGAGTCGACGCCGTTCGACTCGAAATCAGCCGTCGAGGCTCGAATCGAGTCACTCGAGGAGGACCGGGAGTCGTTCGAGGAGGTGCCGATGACGGGGTGGCCGACTGACCGGGTGTACAGCGTCTTCTTCGATGCGGTCGACTACGACGAGCGGGTCGTCGTCATCATGTTAGACGAGATCGACAAACTCGTCGAGAAAAGCGGCGACGACACCCTCTACAATCTCTCGCGGATGAACTCCGAACTTGAGAACTCCAGGGTGTCGATCATCGGCATCTCGAACGATCTGAAGTTCACCGACTTCCTCGACCCGCGCGTCAAATCCTCGCTCGGTGAGGAGGAAATCGTCTTCCCGCCGTACGACGCGAACCAGTTGCGCGATATCCTCCAGCACCGATCCGAAGTGGCGTTCAAAGGCGGGGCGCTCTCGGACGACGTGATCCCACTCTGTGCGGCCTTTGCCGCCCAGGAACACGGTGACGCGCGACGCGCACTCGACTTGCTTCGAACTGCGGGCGAACTCGCCGAACGGGCCCAGTCCGAGACGATCGTCGAAGAACACGTTAGACAGGCTCAGGACAAGATCGAACTCGATCGCGTCGTCGAAGTCGTCCGTACCCTGCCGACCCAGAGCAAACTCGTCCTGTTCTCGATCATCCTGCTGGAGAAAAACGGCGTCCACAGCATCAACACCGGCGAGGTGTTCAACATTTACAAGCGCCTCTGCGAAGAAATCGACGCCGACGTGCTCACCCAGCGTCGGGTGACCGACCTCATCAGCGAACTCGACATGCTCGGCATCGTCAACGCGGTCGTCGTCTCGAAGGGACGGTACGGCCGGACCAAGGAGATCAGTCTCTCGGTTCCCCTCGAGGAGACCGAAGCCGTCTTGCTCTCTGACTCCCGGCTCTCCGATATCGACGACGTCCAGCCGTTCGTCCAGGCCCGGTTCGAGAACTGATCGCTCGGAACTGTCGTCTGACCGCGCCCCTCCTCGTTTCTCGTCGGTTTCGGTGTCGATTTCCCTGCGTGAGCGTCGCCACCGCCCGTTCCAGCGCTGCTGGAATCATCGACGGGCCGATACTGATGGAGTGAGTTCACTCGAGTATGAGACGACGGACGGTCATCGTCGGGGTCGCCGGTATCACTGGACTCTCCGGCTGTCTGTTCGCCGACGATCGACACGACGAGCCGCCGGAACTGCTCGGATTCGGCGAGATCGAGATCGTCATCGACGGATCGCCGGTCGATCTCTCCGAAGATCGGTTTCAGGCCGAACACGCAGACAACTACTCGTTGGCGTTTCACCTCCACGAAGGGGACGACTTCTGGTACATGGAGGGCGAGGAACGGGTAACGTTCGCCGAGGGAATCAACGCGCTCCCCTACTTCGCCTACGAACAGGTGGACGGCGATCACGTCGTCACCTACGACGGGACGGTTTACGACGGGCGTGATCCAGGGACCGAACTGACGTTTCTCGTCGACGACGAGGCGGTCGATCCGACGACGTACGTCCTCTCGGACGGCGACGATTTGCTCCTCGAGATCACTACCGGGGAGTGATTTCGAGATCACGATCGGACGCTGACCTCGAGTTATCGACGGCGAGCGAGTCCGTATCCGCTGGCGACGACAGCGCCGACGCCGACGTGTGCCGCGGTGGACCCGTCGAGGAGGCTCGAGACGAGTCCGGACCCTGCGCCGTGGGGGACGGGACCGACCATCGCGCCGAACAGCGAGTCGAAAAACAGCCGGACGTGACCGAGCCACGGGACGCGAATCATCGCCTTGCCGGTCACCCAGTCGGGGGAAACGACGTCCGTCTGGGCGCCGCCGCGGTACTGGTCGTAGCCGCTGTTGGCGTCGCCTTTCGTGACGAACCCGTCGTGTGGGGCGGGGCAGGTCGGTACCTCGGCACAGGTGGCGTCGCCGACGTACTCGTTTTCTGCTTTGGTGTCGACCCAGTTTTCGCCTTCGTCCACCCAGAAGTGAGCCCGGTGGATGATCGGCGTGCGATGGTCGCTTCCGTCGGGTTTGAAGACGACTACGTCTCCGGCCTGGCCGAACTTCTCGTGATCACCGTTCTCGCCGTTCTCGAGCGTGACGACGCCGGTTCCGTCGACGGCCTCGTCGCCGACGAACCGGTCGTCGTCGACGACGAACACGAGGTCACCACGTTCCATGTTCGGCTCCATACTTCCGCTCTCGACGGCGACCAGCGGTGGCCAGATACCGCTGATGCCGAACAGTATCAGCGCGATGACGGCGACGATAGCGACGCTACTCAGAATGTCCCGGACGAAGACGACCGTTCCGTCTTCGGTGCCGAGAAACCAGCGGACGATTCCGTCGTCTTCGATCGTCACGTCACTCGTGGCGTTTTCGGTCGACGCGTCGGCGACAGCGGATTCGTTCGCTACGGCGTCGTCGTCGGATTCTTCCGGACGATCGTCGTTCCGCGTCGAATCGCGGGAATTCCAACCGGAATCTCCGTCGTCCGAGTCACCGCCTGGATCGCCGGAGTGGGGACCGCTCATCGTCCCGCATTTTACCGGGGCATGCAATCAAGGTTCCCCTCGTCGAACAGTACTGAGAGTGGGTAGCGTTCCGGTCGGTTCGACACGCGTTGCAGTGAGCCACGAACTATCGCGTCGGCCGTCGTTTCGCTACCCTTTTTTCGTCCGGTCGCAGACGTGTGATCGTGCCACTCGAGGGTGCGGCCCGGATCGTCGACGAACTCACGAGCCGCGGCTACAACGCCGAACGTGAGGCCGTCACGCTGATCGCCTCCGCCGAGAATCCGGCGGCGGTCTTAGAGCGCGTCGTCGAGGACGTGGCCGAGGACGCGCTGGTGGTTCGAACCGACCACGTCGAGACGGCGCTTTCGACGGAATCGTCGTCGAACGATTCGGTCCCGCAGTCAGCTGATCCCGTTGGAGAACACCCCCCTGTTTCAACTGGAGATAACTCCCCCAGTGTGAACGAATCGGGTACCCAATCTCCAGGTGAAACGAAGGGGTCTCTGCCCCCCGACGACCGATCCCGGCCAGCCACCGATCAGGCGTCGACTACCGTCGATTCGCCGCGGTCGACGTCCGACGTCGACCGGTCGTCCACCGGAAACCGATCGGTCGATCCCGAGTTACGGTCGCTCGAGATCGACGGCGATATGACCGGCGAGAGCACGGGGACGGGGGAGTACGACGACTTCGTCGCGGTGTTTCGCGATCGACTCGAGCGACTCGGCTCGAAGCTGAAAGGGCGGGTCAACCACCGGCCGGCGACGGCGATCCAGAGTATGCCTGGGGGGAGCGAGGCGGGCATGGTCGGGCTGGTCAACGACGTTCGGTCGACGGCGAGCGGGCACTGGCTGATCGAACTCGAGGACGCCACGGGGACGTTTCCGTGGTTGGTGATGAAAGACCGGGAGTACGCCGACCTGGTCGAGGAACTGCTGTGTGACGAGGTGCTGGCGATGGAGGGGACGCTCTCGGACGATGCGGGGATCGCGTTCGTCGACTCGATGTACTTCCCCGACGTTCCTCGAACGCGCGAGCCGTCGACCGCGGATCGTCACGTGCAGGCGGCGCTGATCAGCGACGTCCACGTCGGGAGCGAGGAGTTCATGGAAGACGCCTGGAACGCCTTCGCGGACTGGCTCTACACCGAGGAGGCCGACCACGTCGAGTACCTGTTGATCGCCGGGGACATGGTCGAGGGCGTCGGCGTCTATCCGAACCAGGACGAGGAACTCGAGATCGTCGACATCTACGAACAGTACGAGACGTTCAACGAACACCTCAAATCGGTCCCCGGGGACATCGAGATCGTCATGATTCCGGGGAATCACGACGCGGTACGACTCGCGGAACCTCAGCCTGGCTTCGACGAAAATCTCCGCAACATTATGTCGGCTCACGACGCCCGGATCGTGAGCAACCCATCGACGGTGACACTCGAGGGGGTCTCCGTGTTGATGTACCATGGCGTTTCCCTCGACGAGGTGATCGCCGAACTCCCCGAGGAGAAAGCGAGCTACGACGACCCCCACAAGGCGATGTACCATCTCCTCAAGAAACGACACGTCGCGCCGCAGTTCGGCGGTCACACACGTCTCGCACCCGAGGAACGCGATTACCTCGTCATCGAGGACGTTCCCGATATCTTCCATACCGGACACGTCCACAAACTCGGCTTCGGCAAGTATCACAACGTGCTCGCGATCAACTCGGGCTGTTGGCAGGCCCAGACCGACTTCCAGAAGTCCGTCAACATCGATCCCGATGCGGGGTACGCGCCCATCGTCGATCTGGACACGCTCGACGTTACCGTCCAGAAGTTCAGCTGACCACGTCGGTCTCGAGTCGAAATCGAACGGGCACGAGACGTGGTGACGTGTCGTCGGTTCGGTCTGCTTCGATCTCGTGGGAGCCGAACACCAACCGGATCAGGCGACTCGACTCGAGGTACGCAGAGGTAATGGCATCGCGTTCGTCGTCGCCGACGACCTCCCCAGTGGCGGGGAGTTCCCTCCCGCGAAGGTGGAGCACACACTCGTGAGGGTCGCGGAAGTTCTTCCACCAGTTCGTCGCCGACCGCGGCGTGAGGACGGTCGGGTGGCCGTCGACCGAACGGTAGGAGACCGGGAACGTGTAACGTTTCCCGCTACGGGTGGCGACGTACGAGAGGACCAGGAGACGACGACTCACGAGCCAGTGACATCGCGATCGTAACAACCGACGAAAGACGGGGTTCGCGACACGTCGCTCGAGGGCGCGCCAGATCGACGAGATGGCCCGTCTCGACGATCCAACGGCGTCGAGTGTCGCCATTCACTCGGACTCCAGTCGAAACCGTTCCGTTCGAGCGCCGTCGAACCGTGGTCCCCGTCCCGTTCGTTCGAACCCGAGCGCGTCGGCAGCCTCTCGAACGGAATCGCGGTTTGGCGACATCAGCAGTTCGACGGCCATCGACTCGCGTTCGGCGAACCGGACCGGTTCGGCCAGCAGCCGCTTGCAGGCGTCAGTGGTTCCACCGATCTGGGTGACGTGAACGGTGTCTTCGCGCGCGTCGAAGCTGATGAACCCGAGCAGATCCTCCGGATCCGAGCCGCCGTACTGCGAACTCGAGACGTCCGCGTTCGGATCGTGCGTGCCGTCTTCGGCGACGCGGACCGTCCGATCGTGAACGAGATTTCGCATCACGTCGGTCGGCGAGTCGGCGATCGCCGCGAGTGCGTCGGCGTCGGCCTCGAGTGCGTCCCGTACGTTCATCGTCGTGTGTTAATGCCACGCGTGAATATAAATCCCGGCTGCGGTGTCGACGTGTCGTTTCCGACCGCGACAGAACGTGTCACTTTCGGCGATGGTCGTCTCGTCTGCCACCTTGAGGTGTCGATACGGAGGTCTTTGCCGGTCCAATGGGACACAGTTATCTGCTCGCTCTGGTAACGAACCGAGTATGAGTTCGGACATCGGTACACGATCACAGCCACGCTGTGAGGTGTCAGTATGCGCGTTGTAGCTAAGTTTGGCGGAACGAGTCTCGGGAGCGGTGACCGAATCGACCGTGCAGCCGACTCCGTCGCGGCGGCGGTCGAGGACGGCCACGAGATCGCGGTCGTCGCGAGTGCGATGGGGTCGACGACCGACGACTTGCTCGACGATATCACCTTCGAGACTGACGAGGCCGACCGCGCACAGATCGTCAGCATGGGCGAGCGAACGTCGGTTCGGATGCTCAAGGCTGCCCTCGCTTCCCGGGGCATCGACTCTCGATTCCTCGAACCGGGCAAAGACGGATGGCCGGTCATCACCGACGAGTACGGCGAGGTCGACGTTGAGGAAACCCAGAAACGCGCCATCGAGATCGCCGAGACGATGGACGAGGAGGTTCCAGTGCTCACCGGCTTCCTCGCGGAGGGGCCGGACGGTTCGATCACGACGCTCGGTCGTGGCGGCAGCGACACGACCGCAGTCATGATGGGCAAGTACATGGAGGCCGACGAGGTCGTCATCGTGACCGACGTCGAGGGCGTTATGACCGGTGATCCCCGAGTCGTCGAGGGAGCGCGAAACGTCGGCGAAATTTCCGTCGACGAACTCAGAAACCTCTCGTTCCGTGGCGCAGAGGTCGTCGCCCCATCGGCGCTTTCGTACAAAGACGGCAGGCTCAACGTCCGGGTCGTCCACTACCAACACGGCGACTTACTCTCGGGCGGAACGAGCATCGAAGGCGAGTTCAAGAACCTCGTCGACCTTCGCGAACGACCGCTGGCCTGTCTAACCGTCGCCGGTCGCGCGATTCGCAACCAACCCGGCGTCTTCTACGACCTCTCGAAGGCGCTGAGCGAGAGCGACGTTAACGTCGATGCAGTCGCGAGCGGAATGGATACGATCACGTTCTACATCGACGATGAGGAGGCCGAACGCGCCGAAAACATCCTCCATCGCGAGGTTATCGCCCACGACGCGCTCTCGAGTGTCACCGTCGACTCGCCGATCGCCGTGGTTCGGGTTACCGGCGGCGAACTCCCCAACCAACCGGGAATCGTCAACGAGATCATCAGCCCACTCGCGGCGGAACGAATCCACCTGCTAGATGTCGTCACGAGTGCGACCAGCGTGGCCCTGTTCGTCGAGTGGGACGACCGCGAGAAGACTCTCGAGTTGACACAGGACCTCTTCTAGTTACTTCGACAACCGTCGACCTCCCCGACCGACGTTCGCAGTCGCCGAGGGTCGCGTCGAGGCTGATCGCATTCGATATCGACTTTCCGTCACTAATTCGGTCCTTCGGATCGAAATCCCGTCGTTTGCTGACTGTTTCGGTCTTCCCCGAATCTGTAATTAATTCGGTGGTAACCGAACCCTTGTCCGACGGAAACGGGTTCGTAACGAAGGAGATCGACCTGGGACTCGAGGGCATGAGCCCGAACCCCGTGGTAACCGAAGTGTTCGAAGACGTCGAGCCGGATCCCGACGCAATCCTCGCGTCGTCTGGAGCCGAATCAGCCGACGAACTCCTCGAGGCCGGTGGTGACCACGATCCGACGACAGACGACGAGATCGATGCGACCGCCGACGACCTCGAAGGGCTGTTCGACGGTCTCGATCGACTCGATGCAGCGCCCGATCCCCTGGATGGGACAGCCGACAGCGAACCCGTCGAGTTCGGCAGGGAGACGGACGCCGTGCTCGTCGGCGAGCCGACGGTAACGGTTCGATCGAGCGACGACGCTGGGGATCTGTTCTCCGAATCGAACGCGAAGTCAGTATCGGAGTGCGACGACGACCGTTCGAGGTCGGGATTCGAACTGGTCGGGCCCGAGCCGACGGCCGAACGAATCGGCGACGAGGCGTTCGGTGACGGGCTGGCGAGTGAGTTTTGCTGGTTCGGTGCGGGACTCGAGTTGACGCTGTAGTATGACGATCAGCCGTCTCGTCTACCACGGGAAGCCTCGGGGTCGTTCGGAAGATCTTCGATCTTCCGTGATGACGAGACGCCTCGGCGTCTCGAACCACTTGACCCCAAGGCGGTTCACGTGCCTGATATCCCTCCTGTGGGACTCCACCAGCTGATGTCGGTACCGATGGACGCTCCACCCACGTAGCCGATCGCGACGGCGGCGTCCAGGCGGTTACAGGCTCGAGACGATTCCGCGGGCGCGATCCGTGATCGTGGGCTCGGACTCGGATCGTTGACCGAACTGTCGTTTCGCGAACGACTGGAGCGTCGGTTCGCTCGAGTCGGCTCTCGGTCCAGCGAGCCAGTCCGGTACCTGTGACTCGAGTTCGGCGCGTTTCTGGGCTTTGAGCTGGCTGTACTTTCGAAGGGCGATCCCGACGCCGATGAACAGTCCCGCGTCGAGTAGCTCACGTCTGAATCGCTCCCGGTCGTTGCGTACCGCGATTGCCTTTACGAGCGAGAGGAGGCCGATCGCGAGGTAGAGCTTCGAACTCCTCGATGGGTCGCCGCTGAGTAATCGTCCAAACTCCATGCGCCGCGACGTACCACGTTCCCTTCCTTAAATCTGCACTGCAATATCACCGCTGTCGCGAGCGAAAGGACGCATTTCTCCCGCAAAAGCGGGCCGTCCGTATCATACGGGCCGCAATCTCTGTCCCGGTCGATCACAGACCGTATCATACGGTCTGCTGTAAGTCATTTCCGGTGCGACCGTGACCCGTCCTGCGGTCGCACCGGTAAATCGTTACAGCAAACCGTATCAGTCGGTGTCCCTATCGGTCTCGTCGTCGGTCGTTTCGTTTTCCGCTGGGACGTCGTCCGATTCGCCACCGTTTTCTTCGACGCCCGATACGTCGTCGGTTTCTCCGATTGGAGTATCCTCCAACTGGTCGCCAAACTCGTTGTCCCAGGCCTTGAGCCAGCCATCCAGCCGTTCTCGAAGTTCGTCGTAGGTAAACCGGACCGATTCCGATGGCCGGCGTGTAAACGCCGTAAACTCGGTTCCGAGCGTGAGGTATTCGTCTTCGATTGCGGGAAACTGAGCGTTTCTGACTGCGATCTCGGCTTGCGCTTCGCTCGAGAGGACGAAGTCGACGAACTCGTAGGCGAGTTCACGCCGTTCCGTCTCGGCGAAGACGGCGACCCCCTCGACGGTCTCGTAGCCCGCGTCGTCGAGCGTTGCGACCTGGTGACGATCGAGGTTTCGGTCGGCCAGGTTCGCGCCGATTCGATCGGTCGTATAGGAGACGACCATCGGCCGGGCCTCCTCGAGGTAGCCGTCTACGTACGCGTCGGTCCAGCGAGGACGGACGTCGATGCCGTTTTCCCACAGTCGCTCCCAGTACGCGAGGTACTCGTCCCCGAACGTCGCGACCGTCCACAACAGAAACGCCCGCCCGGGTGCCGACCGTCGGGGGTTCTGTACCAGCAGGGTGTCCTCGTACTCGGGCTCGAGGAGGTCCTCGAACGTCTCCGGCGGTTCGAGCACTGTCTCGTCGTAGACGAGGCTCACGTACCCGACGTCGTACGGGAGCACCCGCCCGTCGGGATCCCCGAACTCGAGGTCGGCGCTGATCCGGTCGTCGTTCTCGAGACGACTACGTTCGAGCGGTTCGAACAGCGGCTCCGACAGGGACTCGTCGACGCGAACGAGTTCGGGGAGGGTCAACCCGAGGTAGACGTCCGCGTCCATCTCGGCCTCGAGTTGTGCTCGTTGGACGTAGTTCTCGATCCCCGCTTCGGGAACGACCCAGTCGATCTCGGCGTCGGGAAACTCGGCTTCGAACGCCTCGGCGAGCCAGCGACCGGCCGACGTCTCCTCGGCGACCATGGAACTGTACGTCGCCACGCGGAGGCTACCGTCGTCCTCGAGTTCGTCCTCTGGGAGTTCCGCTGCAGAGTCATCATCCTCGTCTTCGTCCCCGTTTTCGCGGGTCGCACACCCGGAGAGGGCGATCACCGATCCCGCGCCGACGCCGCGGACGAAGCTCCGTCGTCTCATCGTTCGAATGTCGCGACGAACCGGCTTAAGGATCGTGCCGTTTCGCCGCCGAGAGGTTCGGACGCTCGTTCGGACCGGGATGCGTCGGTCCCGTTCGATCACAGACCGTCCCCGTCGTGCCTGGTCGTTTGGAGTCCGATTCGTGGCTTCGTTCTGGAGGAAAGACTTTCCCCGTTCGGTGTGAGTCACGACCGTGGAATCGAACGGAACGCGGTCGCGTCGACACGTACTTGCAGCCATCGTTGCCGCCCTGGGGGTTCTAACGGCCGGAATACTGCTCGAGGTGCTCGGAACGATTCTTTTCGCGCTGACGGTCGCGTACGTGTTGATGCCGGTCCAGCGTTGGTTCGTCAGACGCGGATTCACCGAGTGGACAGGTGCCCTCGCGGCGACCGGCGTCGGTTTCGTCGTCGCCGTCGCCGTCTTCTCGCCGATTGTCCTGACGCTGTACGTCAACGTCGACGAGATCGTCGACATCGTGGAGGGTCTCCCACCGGAGATTCCGATCGCCGCCTTCGACGTCACGTACACGATCGACGTCGCGGAAGTACAGACGTTCGCAATCGACTTGCTTACGAGCACCGCCTTCTCGCTGGTCTCGGCGCTTCCCGTCCTCGCGATCAAGTTCGCACTGTTCGTCATCCTGCTGTTCGCGCTCGTCCTCAAGGGTGACGAGGCCGCTCGAGCCGCCATCGCACCGGTCCCTCACGACTACCGGGACATCGTCGACGCGCTGGCGACGCGGGCTCGGGAGACGCTGTACGCGATTTACGTGTTACAACTCGCCACGTCGGCCGCGACGCTGTTCATCGCCTACCCGCTGTTCTGGGGGCTCGGCTACGAGATTCCGTTTACGCTCGCGATCATCGCGGCGATCTTGCAGTTCGTCCCGATCATCGGTCCGAGTCTTCTCATCTTACCGATCGCAGGCTATCACGTCGTTGCGGGCGAACTGGCCGCCGCCGTTCTGGTGGGGGTTCTCGGTATCGCACTGGTCGCCTGGCTTCCGGATATCGCCGTTCGTCCGCGTCTAGCGCGTCGATCGGCAGGTCTTCCCGGAAGCCTCTACTTCGTCGGATTCACCGGCGGTCTGTTTACGCTCGGTGCGATCGGCATCGTCGTCGGCCCGCTGATCGTCGCGGTGTTCGTCGAGGCCGTCGATCTGCTCGCCGACGAGGTCAACGGCGACGCCGACGTCGCCGATCTGCTTGATGTGGACGCCACTGACGATTCCGGCGCACAGTCATCCGAACCCGAATCGGACACCGAAGCGACGTTCGACGAGTCCCGTTCGCGACCGGCGGACCACTGACCTCCTCTCGATCGAGGTTGACCCCCATCCGTCGTCGAGTTGCTGTCAACTCGCGTCGGTCTCGAGTCACCGTTCGCGCTCTGGTGATCCCAACCTCTCGGTGTTTCGGCACACAGACATTTTTCTCCCTGCTCGTCGTTCGTTCGGTATGGTCAGTAGTCGGACACTCATTCACGCGGTCATCGGTGCCATCGTCGGGATCGTCCTCTCGTTTATCCCGTTTTCGACCGTTCTCGGCGGCGCCGTCGCGGGATTTCTCGAGGGGCCGGACACGCGCGAGGGCGCGATCGTGGGGGCGCTGGCGGGTGCGATCACGTTTCTGCCCGTCGCCGCGTTCGCACTCCTCGCGTTCGTCCTCGTCGGCTTCGGGTTCGGGGTCTCGGGCGCGCCGGCCGGCGGGTTCGCGTTCGTCCTGTTTTTGATCCTCGTCGGAACGACGGCGTTGCTCCTCTACACCGTCGGCGTGGCGCTACTGGGTGGCTATCTTGGTGCCTATCTCGCAAACGAGTATCCAGAGAAGCGAACCAACGCCCGCCGAACGATCGGTATGAGCGAGGACGAGCGGATCGGTCGACGTCCGACTAGTCGGGGGGACCGAACCCGATCACGGGCTGGAACGGACCTCGAATCGAACGACACCGGCTGGTCAGCGCCTGGCGAACCGGGCGGATCGCCGTCGACCGATCCGACGGAGCCGACGCGGTGGCGCGAAGAGGGGGAGGACGACCGAGACGACCATCGGCGAGGCGAGTGAAGCGGTAACCAGTGACGACAGTGCGTCTCACTCGTATCGGAGCGCGTCGATCGGATCCGTGCGGGCCGCCCGCCAGGCTGGATACAGTCCCGAGAGGACGCCAACGAGAATTCCAACCAGGATGGCAAGGGCGACGTACTCGAGGGGGTAGACGAGCGGAAGGTCGACGTACAGCGCACCCAGATAACCCGCGAGCAGACCGAGTGCGGTCCCGAGGACGGCACCGGCGACGCCAAGGATCACTGCTTCGGCGAGGAACAGTCCGAGTACTTCCCGATTCTGCGCGCCGACGGCTTTCATGATCCCGATCTCACGGGTTCGCTCGGTGACGCTCACCAGCATGATGTTCGCGATGCCGATCGAGCCGACGAGCAGGGAGATCGCCGCGATGCCGACGATGAAGTTCTGTAAGAGTTCGAGGATATCCTGTAGCTGCTGGAGCAACTCGGTGCTGGTCTGGAACGTCACCTCGAGATCCTCGCCACCGCCGACGAACTCGCTCGCGTCGGCGTCCTCGCTCTCGAGGTACTCGACCGCCCGATCGCGAGCGGCGTCGACGTCTGCCTCGTCGGCGGACTGGGCCTCGACGACGACGGCGAGATACCGGAGATCGTCGGTCGGTTCGGCTTCGGAACCGCTGCCCGGATCGCCACCGAGTCCGTCCCCGAACCCGATGCCGGCCGCCCCTTCGGCGTAGTACGGATCGGTCGGGACGTAGATCCGCGGCGACGCCTCGAACCCTTCGAACGGACTCAACCCCTCGGAGGTCGCCGTGATCCCGACGACGTCGACGGTCGTCTGGCCGCCGCCGACGGTCGTGACTACCAGTTCGTCACCGACGGAGACGTTCTCCTCGAACTGTTCGGCGGCGGCCGAGTTGAGTACGGCTTCGCGCTCGCCCGCCTCGAAGCTTCGTCCCTCGGCGAGATCCCCCTCCCGGACGTACGACTCTCCCGTTGCGACGAGGCCGTCGCCCAGCGCGATCTGTTCGTCGCCGTCCGAGACAGCCTGCGTCGGAACCGTCGCGTAGCCGTAGGCTGCCGCGACGTCGTCGAACTCCTCGATTTCCTCGAGGTCGTCCTGGCTGACGACGGGTTGAGCGCCCGCCAGCGGCCCGCCTTCGGTCTCCGGTTCGGCGGCCCAGCCGTAGAGGTTTCGCTGATCGTCGGGGCTGATGTCGCCGACGATCCCTGCCTGCAAGCTCGCCCCGAGCGTGACGAACGCGATCACGGCGGCGATACCGATGATCACGCCGAGCGTCGTCAGCGCCGACCGGAGTTTGTGTCCACGGATCGACCGCCACGCGAGGCGGGCGTGCTCGAGCGGTCTCATTCGTGCTCGTCCCCGGCTCTCGTTTTGTCGTCGCTGTCCGCGCCTTTCGGTTCGACGGCCGAACCGGGCCGGGAACCCGACACGGGATCCGGCCTGGCTGGCTCGCCGACACCCTCGAGTTCCTCGATCCGCTCGATTCTCCCGTCCAACAGGTGGACGATCCGTTCGGCGCGCTCGGCGACGTGGCGCTCGTGGGTGACGACCACCATCGTCGTCCCGGCGTCGTGGAACTCGGCGAAGAGATCGAGGACGTCGGCTTCCGTCTCGGTGTCGAGGTTCCCGGAGGGTTCGTCGGCCAGGACGAGTGCGGGATCGTTCACCAGCGCCCGCGCGAGCGCGACTCGTTGGCGCTGACCGCCCGAGAGCTCGTTCGGCAGGTGGTCCGTCCGATCGCCGAGACCGACCCGCTCGAGGAGCTCCCGCGCTCGCTCCCGTCGTTCGGCCCGGCCGACGCCCAGGAACAACTGCGGAAGCGCGACGTTCTCGAGCGCCGACAGCCGTGGCATCAGGTTGAACGTCTGGAAGACGAACCCGACCTGCTCCCCCCGAAGGGCGGTCCGTTCGCTCCCGTCGAGGGCGGTCACGTCCCGTCCGTCGACGACGACCACACCTTCCGTCGGCGTGTCGAGACAGCCCACGAGGTTCATCAGGGTGGACTTCCCCGACCCGCTCGGGCCCATGATCGCGGTGTACGATCCCCGCGGAACCTTGAGGGAGACGCCGTCGAGGGCGTGGACGGGCTCCGCCAGCCGGTAAGTCTTGTGTACGTTCTCGAGGCTGACTGCGACGTCCGAACTCGCCATGGGAGGCAGACCACGGAGGCAGGGAAAAAGCTTCTAGGCGGCGGTCGTCTCGAGCGTTCGCGAGCGGCTTCCGTGACGGGTTCTCGAGCGCGCCGTCGTCAGTCGCGCTCCTCGAATACTCGATGGGAGACGACAGGACTCGTGGTTTCGTTTCATGCTCCTCCAGTAGTCGAGAGATGGGATTTACCGAACATACAACGCGAATGCCGCACAAGATTTTGATCGGGTCGTGAAAGCGTCAGCGTTCTACACTGGTCAAGCGGTTACCGAAGCGGCTACCGATCTATATGTTGTGTGTTAACAGTTGCTGCTGGATATAGCGGACTAGTACTTCGACAAGCGTCGACTGCAGGGTCGACTCGAACCACACCACCGAATTCGACCTTACAGTGCAGGCGTGCCAAAGCACTAGTGTAGCACGACGACTTCGTTTTTCACTCTGAACCCGGTGACCCGTCCGCTCGCCACATCTGCGTACTGCTCGCGAGGGGAACGTCGGCAGATAAATTGATTGCTCGCTGGAACTTCTTCTCAGGTTGTGGTTATATTTCGACAAAAATAGATAAGTAATCTACTGACGTACGTCATTTGGTGCTTGGTAGCATTGGACGCAATATCGGGTACCAGTCTCCGCGGCCAAACAGGAGTGAAAACCCATGGCAGACGCACACAAACTCGATTGTGAATCAGTATCGGATACATGCCGGTTCATTATTCAATCGGAAAACGAAGAAGAGACTGTTGAATTGGCTAAGAAACACATGAAAGAGGTTCACGGACAGGAGTTCTCAGATGACGAGCTCCGAGAAGAACATCTTCAAATCGTCTAACGCATAGTTCAGTCCGAATGGGGCGAAACGAACACCACGCGAGTCGTTCGATGACTCCCTCGCCGAGCCGGTAAATCGGTACAGCAATCGGTAAATACCGACGGCGATTTCGACGACGTCGAAGACCGAGTCGAGCGATTCCGGGACGAACCGGTCTCCCCTCTTCACTTCCACCTCGCTTTACGAATCCTTAACAGCGGCGACGGCAAACCACGGACAATGGCAACGACGGACGAGGGGACGGAGCCGCCGTCGATCGAGCACCCGCTGCTCGAGTCCGACTTCCTCGAGCGACGACTTTACCAGCTGAAACTCGCCGGGACGGCCGCAAACGACCACACGCTGGTCTGCCTGCCGACGGGGCTGGGGAAGACGACCGTGAGCCTGCTCGTAACCGCGCGTCGGCTCGAGGAGGTCGGCGGCACCTCGCTCATGCTCGCACCGACGAAACCGCTCGTCCAGCAACACGCGGAGTTCTACCGGGAGGCCCTCCAGATCCCCGACGAGGAGATCGTCGTCTTCACCGGCGACGTCAGCCCCGACGACCGCGCCGAGACCTGGCAGGAGGCGACAGTCGTGATGGCCACACCGCAGGTGATCGAAAACGACCTCGTCGGCTCGCGGATCTCGCTTGCCGACGTCACTCACTGTACGTTCGACGAGTGTCACCGCGCGACCGGCGACTACGCCTACAACTACATCGCCGAGCGCTACCACGCCGACGCCGACCGGCCGCTGGTCACCGGCATGTCGGCCTCACCGGGCGGCGACGAGGAGGCCATCCTCGAGGTCTGTGAGAACCTCGGTATCCACGAGGTGGAGGTGATGACCGAAGAGGACGCCGACGTCGGCGAGTTCACCCACGACACCGACGTCGAGTGGGAGCGCATCGACCTCCCCGAGGAGGTACTCGAGATCCGCGACGCGCTGAACGACGTCGTCAGGGACCGCCTCGAGAAGCTGAAGGAACTCGGCATCGCCTCCTCGACTCAGCCCGACCAGTCCCAGAAGGACCTGAACCGGATGCGCGCGGAACTCCAGCAGTTGATCGACAACGATCAGTCGGAGGGGTTCGAGGGGATGTCGATCCACGCGGAGGTGATGAAGCTCCGCCAGGCGGTCACCCTGGTCGAAACGCAAAGCGTCGAGGCCCTGGAGCGGTACTTCGAACGCCAGCGCAACCAGGCGCGTTCGTCGGGCGCCTCGAAGGCGAGCCAGCGACTCGTGAGCGATCCCCGTGTTCGGGAGGCGATGCGCCGGGCCGAGGACTTCGATCAACTCCATCCGAAGTACCGCAAAACCCGGATGTTGCTCGCCGAGACGCTGGGACTCGAGGCCGGCGAACGCGTCATCGTTTTCACCGAGTCCCGGGACACGGCGGAGGCGTTGACCGACTTTCTCTCGGAGAGTTTCGACGCGAAGCGGTTCGTCGGCCAGGGCGACCGCGAGGGGTCCGACGGGATGACCCAGAACCAACAACAGGAGGTGTTGAACGACTTCCGTGCGGGTGAGTTCGAGGTACTCGTCTCGACGTCCGTCGCCGAGGAGGGACTAGACGTCCCCGAAGTCGATCTCGTGCTCTTTTACGAACCCGTCCCGACGGCGATTCGGTCGATCCAGCGTAAGGGGCGGACTGGCCGCCAGTCGGAGGGGCGGGTCGTCGTGCTCATGGCCGAGGACACCCGCGACGAGGCCTACTTCTGGATCTCTCGTCGCCGCGAGAAGGAGATGGAGAACGAACTCCGCGAACTGAAGGGGATCGCCACCGATCTCGAGGAGGAACTCGACGACTCCCAGCAATCACTCGCTGATTTCGACGCGGATCAAAGCGAAGCGGAAGTAAACGGCGACGCCACTGAACCCGACGCAGGTGGCGACTCTTCCAGTGGAAGCGAGGGGGATCGAACACAGCCCGGATTACAGGAGTTTGCGGAAGTTGACTCGAACTCGAGTGCCAACGGCGAGTCCGCGGATTCGGCGGACACTGACGGCGACGTCGAAACCCACGAACCGTCCGCCGAGGGTGACGCGATCGAGATCGTCGCCGACCAGCGCGAGATGGACGCAAATATCGCCCGCGATCTCTCGAAGCGCGAGGGGGTTGAGGTTCGTCTCGAGACGCTCGACGTCGGCGACTACGTCCTCTCGGATCGCGTCGTCGTCGAACGCAAGTCGGTCGCCGACTTCGTCGACTCGCTCGTCGGCGGCGACCGGTCGGTCTTCGAACAGGTCGGTGCGATGGCGAGACACTACTCGCGGCCGATCGTCGTCGTCGAGGGCGACGGACTCTACGACCAGCGCGACGTCCACCCGAACGCGATCCGGGGGGCACTATCGAGTCTGGCCGTCGACTTCGGTGCCTCGGTTCTGCGGACCGAAAGCGAGGCGGAGACGACCGAACTGCTCGCCGTCATCGCCGGCCGCGAGCAGGACCTCAGCGACCGCAAGGTATCAGTTCACGGCGAGAAACAGGCGAAGACGCTGGGCGAACAACAGGAGTATGTCGTCTCCTCGATCGCCGAGATCGGTCCCGTCACCGCCCGATCGTTGCTCGAGGAGTTCGGCACGGTCGAAGCGGTGATGACCGCGAGCGAAGCCGAACTCCAGGAGGCCGACGGCGTCGGCGCGGTGACGGCAGAACGGATCCGCGAGGTCGTCGGCAGTCAGTACACAGGAGGAACGTAGCGGGCGAGGTCGTAGACGGAGATCCAGCGGGCGAGGCCGTGACAAAGGTACAGCGGACGAGGCCGTGACAAAGGTACAGCGGACGAGGCCGTAACAAAGGGACAGCGAGCGAGCTTCTGATGGGGCGTGGCGGACAAAACTGCTGACAGGCGACCGGCATCGACGGTCGCCGAGCGTCGCCGTCTGGGGCCACCGAAGCGGGAGCACGACCCGGTCGTGAATCCCGACGGGTGAGTGTCGAGGCGCGCACTCGAGTACCGGTGTGCGAACTGATTCACCGTTCCCGTCGATCGGCGGTGAACAGAAAATATATACGAGACGGCTCGCGATACTGGGAGAGATACCCGGTCACCCCTCCCGAACCGACGCCGTGAGTCCCCGACCCGGCGTTCGATCGATAGTTGGCCGAGAACCGGGCGAAACGGAACCCACGATGACGAGCCAGACAGAACGGACGGCGACGAACGGACGAGAGATGTGCGTTCACAGAGCACACCCGTTCGACCGTCAGGCGGTCGTGAACCGATGACTCCCGAGCTATCGCTTCGTCGATTGGATCTCGCCACTCGAGTCCGTGAGGGCGTTGCGGATCGCGTACGGATCGACACGCGGACCCTCGCCGTGTTTCGGGTGTTCGCTGGAATACTCGTCCTGGCCGATCTGGTCGCCCGAAGCCGGAACTTCTCGTACTTCTATACGAACGACGGTGTCGTTCCGCAGTCGCTCGCACACGACCTCTCCTCGAGCGGGGCGTTCTCCGTATTTCACTACACGACCGATCCGACGGTGATCGCCGCGCTGTTCGTCGTTCAGGCGCTGATCGCGGTCCAGTTGATCGTCGGCTACAAGACCCGGATCGCGACGGTCCTGACGTTCCTGTTCGTCGTCTCACTCGATCACCACAACCCGCTGGTCACGAGCTACGCCGACATTCTGTTCCGCCTGCTGTTGTTCTGGGCGATCTTCCTCCCGCTTGGCGAGCGGTGGTCGGTCGACGCCGTCCAGGCCGACCGCGAGCCACAAGCGAGCGTTGCGGGCCTCGCCTCGGCGTTGATCCTGTTTCAGATGATATACATGTACGTCCACAACGGCGTCCACAAGATGGAATCCGACCTGTGGACCAGCGGGGAGGCGACCCCGTTGATCATGGGGCTCGACGACATGACGTTTCTGCTCGCGGAGCCGATGCGGCAGTTCCCGACGCTGCTCCAGCTCGGCGGCCTGAAGTGGTACTACATGTTGCTGTTCTCGTGGGTGCTCCTCCTCGTCGTCGGCCGAAAGCGGATGGTACTCGTCTTGCCGTTCGTCATCGCCCACGCGTCGTTCGCCGTGACGGTCCGGATCGGCGCGTTCGCCTACGTCGCCATCGCCGGATTGCTCCTGTTCGTCCAGGGACAGGTGTGGGAGGACGGCAAGAGCCTGCTGCGGTACGCGAACGTCGACCCGTCGCGGATCGCCGACCGGCTCTCCCGACTCGAGCGCGTCGCCGACTACTTCCCGACGGTCGGGTTCGACGACGAGCGACTGTCGCAGGCGAGGGCCGCGGTGTACGACGTGAGCCTGACCGTCGTCGCCGCCTCGCTGATCGTCTTCCTGCTCTTTGCGCACGCACCGATGGGCGCGGTCGTGAGCGACGACGTCAATCCCGACGACGAGATCGATAGCATCGCCTCGATCGTCGCCGCCGACCAACCGAACTGGACCGTCTTCGCTCCCCATCCGCGAACGTCCGACCGGTACCACGTCTTCCCCGCGAAGACCGCCGATGGCGACCTGATCGACGTCTACAACGACCGGCCGCTCACGTACGACAGGCCCTACGACCAGCTACAGCAACAGTACGGCACGTATCGGGAGCGCTTCTACATGAACAGCGTCCGCCGCGGCGGCTCGAGTGCCGGAAACGACGCGCCGGACGTGATGGCCGAACACATCTGTGAGACGTGGGAAGAGGAGCATGGTATCGAGCTAACCCACGTGAACATGTACTACGTCACCGAGGACATCACGATGGAGACCATCGACGACCACGAGGAACGCGAACGCTACGCGACGCTCATCCAGAAAAATACCTGCGGTGACGAACACGAGCCAATGGAGATCGGACCGCCACCGGACGACCTGTGAGCGTCCGAACCGGTGACCGGAACCCTGAACTACCGACGGATCCAACTACGGACGACCGATGAGTGAAGAGGTTCCAGACGATCGGACGACCCCAGACGTGGTCCCTGAGGACGGCGCGGTCGTCCTCTTCGACGGCGTCTGTAACCTCTGTACCGGGTTCGTCCAGTTTCTCATCCCCCGCGACCCGGAGGGGATCTTCCACTTCGCATCCCTGCAGTCAGACGTCGGCCAGCAACTCGTCGACGACTACGGCCTCGAGAATCACGATCTCGACTCGATCGTCCTCATCGAGGGCGAGAAGGCGTACGTGAAATCGACGGCCGCGCTCCGGATCGGCACGCTTCTCGGCGGCGTCTACAGGCTCGCCGGACCACTTCGGTACCTCCCGCGTCGACTCCGGGATTTCGGATACGACGTCGTCGCGGCCAATCGGTACCGGCTGTTCGGCAAGAAAGACCAGTGTATGATGCCGAGCGAGGACGTACAGTCGCGGTTTCTCGACTGAGTTCGCGGAAACGTCGGGTAGTTAGCGGAGCACGTTCAGCGTCTCGCTCGCCTCCCGCGCGGCCTCGAGACACTCTCGCGCGTAGCGAGGGTCGTCGGTAGCCGCCGCTTCGTCGGCAAACTTCTCGAGTGCGCGGACGAGCGAGTCACGGCCAGCCTCGAGGTCGCCGTCGACTGCGGGCTGAGCGGGACGGCGACCGGCCGACGCCTCGGGAGCCGGCCGACTCGGGTCGTCCCGTGGTGGTGCGGAGTTGGTGGCCCCGTTCGCTGGCTCCCGTCGCGGATCGTCCGTCGGTCGCGACGTCTCCGATCCGCGCGCCCGAGACGGTGAATCGGTACGGTCGCCCGGCTCGGCTCGAGCCTGGTCCTGGCGACCGGTCTGATCCGGTCGGCCCGTCGCTGAGTCCCGTCGGTCGGCCGCCGTCGACGCTTCCTCGAGCGCCTCCGACGACGCGGAGTCCCCGGCCGTGGATCCGGCATCGGCCGCCTGGGTTGCCCCGTTTTCGCCAGCGGTCGAACCGTCGTCGGTCGGTACCTCCTCGGTCGACTGGGCCTCGAGGTCGGTACCCTCGACGGCATCGGGGGTGCCGTGACAGCTGGGACAGAACGTGGTTCCGTTTTGCTGGAAGAGCGGGTCGCCACAGGTTCCACAGTGGGAGTTCGTCATCGTCGCCCCCTTGAGCAGGAGGTCGCTCATCCGCTGGGTCGCCTCCCGCTCTTTCTTGTCGCGTTCGTACTTCTCTCGAAGCTTCTCGCGCTCGGCTTCCTTGTCGAAGTCGCTCATGTCCGTCTACAGGACCTCGGGCGTCGAAAAGGCTACGACACTGCCGGGGTGAATCGGCGAAACGCTGACGGGAGCGGCGGCGGTCACGCCGATCACCTCGGTCGGTGCGTCGGAACACCCCGCTTCGTACGGTTTGGCGTCCCGATCTTCCGGCACAACCCCGACCCGAACAGCGGATGTGCCGGAACTGACGAGAAACAGGCCGTATCAGTCTGTTCGGCGAAACATCCCCTTCGATTCGGGACGCGTCTCCTCGTAGCCGAATCGCTCGTAAAAGCCGTCGACGTCCGCCATCAAGTTGACGTAGGCGTTCGGCGGTGCCGTCTCCTCGAGATACGACTCGAGGGCGTCCACGATCCTGGTTCCAATCCCCTGACGCTGGTGATCCGGGTGGACGGCCATATCGGTAATCTGGAAGACGGTACCGCCGTCACCGACGATCCGGCCCATCCCGACGGTCTCGTCGGTCGGTTCGTGGACCGCGATCACGCCGTACAGCGAGTTCGGAAGGCCGCGTTCGACTCCCTCGAGCGAGCGTGGCGGCATCCCGGCGGCCTCCCGCAGCGCGAGGAAGGTCTCGGGATCCGGCAGTTCCTCGCGGACGGCGTACGGGTCCGTGGAGTCGACTGCGTCTGGCATTACTCGATGGTAGACGTGCCGTTCGAAATCGGCATCGATTCTCGCCCGACTCGCGGTGTGCGTTCGACGCGAGTTCACTCCGTCTCGAGGCGACCGAGGCGAACGCCGTCCGGATCCTGAAGGGTGATCGTCGCGGACCGGGGGACGAACTGGTTTGGCCGATCGAACTGCTGTGCAACGGTGTACTCGAGTCGCTCGGCATCGGCGAGCGAGCCGGGGGGGTCGCCAAACGGCTCGAGGTCGGCGACGGTCGACAGCCCGCGGAGGCCGGCACGCTCCGGCCCGCCCAGTTCGAACGAGAGCGACGCGGCGTCCGCAGCTGGACGGCTGATCTGGACGACCACGAGGCCGTACGACTCGAAGTCGGTCTCGTCGACGAACTCGGCCGCCGCTTCGGTTCCCACGATCCGGCCGGTTTCGTCCTCGTCCGTCAAAATCGCCGCGATACCGGCGTCGTTCGCCGGATCGCGGTCGTCGATACGGACGTCGCTGGGACGGTGGAGCGATCCGACGCCGGTGCTCCAGGTGATTCGGTCGACAGCGTCGAGACACCCGGCAGTCGTACCGACCACCCCGAGAGCGCCGGCGCGAAGGAGGGCTCTGCGGTTCACGAGCGGTAGTTGTCCGTAAGATACTATAAAGACATACTTTCCGTCGCTCGAGGGCGGGATACTACTCGGAGACGGCGGCCTCGAGTACCCGTACCGCTTCCGCGGGCGTCTCGACGGTCTCGATCTCGAGGTCGTCGATCTCGTGGGTGCCGAGGCCGACGACCGGTCGACCGTAGATCCCGGCGAAACCGATCTCCGAGAGCGTTCCGGCGCTGCCCGAAAGCGCGATCACGCCGTCGCCGTTCAGCGGAACGAGCGCGTTCCTGGCGTGGCCGAGCCCCGTCGCGATCGGGACGTCGACGTACTCGTTCGCCGCGTCCCGGCGGTCGCCAGGGAGGATCCCGATCGTGGTTCCGCCCGCCGCCGTGGCGCCCTGACAGACGGCGGCCATCGTCCCGCCGCGGCCGCCACAGACGACCGTGTGCCCGCGCGCACCGAGTTCCCGTCCGACGTCCTCGGCCACCGCTCGCTCCCGATCCGTGATCGTTCCGCCGCCGATAACGCTGACGCGCATACGGGCTCGTTGTCGGTACGAGCCCTTGACTCGATCGACCGGTTCGATCGCCCATTCACTCGAGCCGTCCACCTCACCCGATCACTCGACCGGACGCAGGGAGTTCTCGAGGATCCACTCGCCGATCCGCTCGCCCTGCTCGCGGCCGTCGACCATCGCCGAACGGAAGTGATTTCCGAGGTAGATGCGGCTGTCGATCGACTCCTCGAGCGCGTCGTCGAGGCTGTCGTAGGACCGGACCACGCCCTCGTCCTCCCCGGCGGTTCCGGTCCGGATGTCCGATCCGAACTCGAATTCGTACTCGCTGCTCCCGAGGACGCCCTCGAGGACGGCACAGCCGGCACCGCCGTAGGCGGCCAGCGTCGAGGTGTACTCCGGCGACCCCCCGACCGAAAGCGGCGCCCAAGTCCCGTCCGCGTGGGTCTCCGGGTTGCCGTCGCGGTCGGCCTCGTGGATCGCCGTCCGGGGCCGCCAGAAGCCGTACTCGTGCTTCGCCTCCGAGCCCGCGATGCCCGCGTCCGCAAGCGCCAGCGAAAGCAACGCGAACAGCCGACACTCCTCGAGGACGGACAGCGACTCGCCGACGACGATTTTCTGGGTGATAACGTTCCACATGTTCGGCGGCCGTGGAGAGCCCGCCGCGCCGCGCCAGAAGGCCGCGACGTCGACGTGTTCCTGGGGCCGGTCGTCGGCGTCGTTTCCGAGTTCGTACACCTCCCACCAGTCGTCGGCGTACGCCTCGCTCTCGAGGGCCGGCGGCCCGTCCGGCCGGAACTGGTCGCGTGAGTCCATCACCCACGGCTCGACGCGGGCGTGGACGGGGTTCCAGTCCCGGCGAAAACAGCCGGGCTGGGTCGGCTCCTCGCAGGGGATGTAGATGTCGGCCGCGTACTCGTCGTCGCGATGCTCGAGCAGCGCGGTCGCGACCTCGCGTCCCCACCGTTGGCCGGCGTCGACGTCGCCGCCCTCGGCCGCTGCGAGCGTCGCCTGGAGGTCGTCGCCGAACTCGCCGCCGTACAGTTCCGTCATCGTCTCGTGGGCCGCACCGACGGCCGCGGCGAGGATCGATCCGTCCCCGGGAGCCTCCGCCGGTTCCACGAGATACGGTTCGAAGTGATCGTCGCCGGCCGCCGCGACGACGCCGTTTGCGGCGTCGAACATCGCGACGTTCAACAGCGCACCGCGACGTGTCGGAGCGAAGTTCCCGCCCCGGAAATGCTGGATCTCCTGGATGAACCGTTCGTTCCACAGACACAGCGGTTCGTCGGCCGGCGTCACGCCGGTTCCGAGGACCTCGGTACAGCCGGCGAAGCCGACGACTGCGGCCGTACCGAGAGCCCCGAGCACCGAGCGACGGCACCGCGAGGGGCGTGCGTCGGTCGCCGTTCTCGAGGAGGGATCGTCGTCGCCAGCACTCGAGCAGGAACTGTCCTCGCCAGCACTCGAGCGGTCCGATCTGGAACGATCGACGTCAGTTCGATCCGTTTCAGGGCCGGTTCGATCCGTTTCGATTTCGTATCGCGTGCGTGGATCGATCATGTTCCTACGAGTACGATCGGCGGTCGTCGATTCCGTCGGGCGTCACGAGGATGCGCTGACCGGTCTCGACGTCCTCGAACGTCCGTTCGGTGCCGTCGGGCCACGTTACCCGGAGTTCGTCGACCGAGTCGGTTTCGCCGACCCCGACGTGAAGCGTCCGCGTATCCTGTGACTGGTAGTCCGCCCTGGCGTTTCGAACCCGAAGCTGCGTGTCGCCGTCGACGGTCGCCTCGACGGTCGTACCGAGCGTCGTGTGCTCGAGGCCCTCGCTCCCGCCGACGACGACCTGGAGACTGTCACCCTGGTTGCCCTCGTTGCTGTAGAGGCGGTACGGCGCTTCGTTGGCCGCGACGGCGACGTCCATCGATCCACTCACATCGTAATCCAGCGCGGCGACGCCTCGTTCGTCGAGTTCCTCGAAACCGACCTCACTCGTGTTGAGGCGGTGGAACTGGCCGTCCTGTTGGGCGAACAACATCGCGCGGACGAACGTGGGTTCGCGCTCGTCGAAGCGCACCTCGAACTGCGTCGCGTGGAAGACGTCGACCTGTCCGTCGCTGTCGAAGTCCTCGGCGGCAGAGCCCCATCCCCAGCCACCCTCGTTCAGCCCGCGTTCGGCTCCCTGATCCTCGAACCCGTCCTCGGTGCGCACGAGCAGGTTGTTGCCCTGGTTGCGGTCGCCGATCCGCGAGGTCATGAAGTCGACGAACAGCTGGCGCTGGGAGTCGGGAATCTCGGCCCAGCGGCTCTGTGGAAAGTAGATGTTGGTGACGAATATCTCGAGTTGGCCGTCGCCGGTGACGTCGACCGGCTGCGAGGACATCCCGTTTCGGTCCGTTGCCTCGCCGAGATACTCCCGGTCGAAGCTGCCGTCGCCCTGGTTGTAGTAGATTTCGTCCTCGAAGAAGTCGTTCGCCACGTGGATGTCAGGGTTGCCGTCGCCAGTCAGGTCGACGAAGCTGGTCGCCATGCTCCAGTGGTCGCCCTCGATGCCGGCGTCCTCGGTGCGCTCGAATCCACCGCAGTCGCCCTCGTAGAGGGCGTTGGGCTGGCCGTTGTCCTCCTCGGCGGTAAGGTTGAGGTAGTGTTGCCACCCCATCGGCTGCTCGTCGAGCCAGTCGTTGTAGTCGATGACGAAGACGTCGGGACAGCCGTTTCCGGTCGCGTCGGCCGCCGTCGCCGACACCGGAACGACGAACTCGTCGTCGAAGCCGACGTCGCGCTCCCGGAACGTTCCCTCGTCGTTCTCGAGGAACACCGGGGTGTCGCCGCGGCGCAAGAGAAGCAGATCCTCCCAGCCGTCGTTGTCGTGATCGACAAAGAGCGCCCCCTGAATGGTTCCCTCGACCGGCGGGAGGTCGTCGGATCGCTCGAACTCGCCGCCGGTGTTCTCGAACAGGACCGGCTGTCCGCCGCCGATCGCGAGCAGATCCGTCTCGAGGTCGTTCGTGTAGTCGACCGCGTAGATGCCGTCGTTGCCGTTTATCGCGCCGATCCCGATCGACTCGTACTCGAGGCCGCTCTCGTCGGCGACGTTCTCGAAGGCGTAGTCGTCCGTCGTCGGTTCGGCTGGCTCGTCGCCGAACGGGGACCCATCCTCGAGCGCACCGCCGACACAGCCCGAAAGCAGGATACAAACCGCGAGACAGCAGACACCCATTCGGTAACGCATACCACAGTATCTCCTCGTTTACATCATAAATTATCCGGTTACGAGTGGTATTTTCCAGCCGGTTCGAACCGCGATGGCAGGGGGGGTGGACCTCCCATTCCAATCGATTCCCGTTCCGGCGCGCCGGGGTTCGACAATCGTCGATTTGAATATCGTCAAATTGCTCGAGAGAGCCGGATTCGACGGATTTAACGCGGGGGCAGGCGGATCGTTACGTGGTATGACGAAAGTTAGCGTAGTCGGCGCGGCCGGGACGGTCGGGGCCGCCGCAGGCTACAACATCGCGCTTCGGGACGTCGCGGACGAACTCGTCTTCGTGGACATTCCGGACCAGGAAGATACGACGATCGGACAGGCCGCGGATACGAACCACGGTGCGGCGTACGACTCGAACACCGTGATCCGCCAGGGCGGCTACGAGGATACGGCGGGGTCGGACGTCGTCGTCATCACGGCCGGCATTCCGCGCCAGCCGGGTCAGACCCGAATCGACCTCGCAGGCGACAACGCGCCGATCATGGAGGACATCGGCTCCTCGCTCGCCGAGCACAACGACGACTTCGTCACCGTCACCACCTCGAACCCGGTCGACCTGCTCAACCGCCACCTCTACGAGGCCGGCGACCGCGCTCGCGAGCAAGTGATCGGCTTCGGCGGCCGACTCGACTCCGCGCGCTTCCGGTACGTCATCTCCCAGCGCTACGATGTCCCCGTTCAGAACGTCGAGGCGACGATCCTCGGCGAACACGGCGACGCGCAGGTCCCCGTCTTCTCCAAAGTGCGAGTGAACGGTCGGGATCTCGAGTTCGACGAGGACGAAAAGGAAGAACTCCTCGAAGAACTGCAGACCTCGGCGATGAACGTCATCGAGAAGAAAGGCGCGACCGAGTGGGGGCCGGCGACCGGCGTCGGCCACATGGTCGAGGCCATCCTCCGGGACACCGGCGAAGTGCTCCCCGCGAGCGTCACACTCGCGGGCGAGTTCGGCCACGAGGACACCGCCTTCGGCGTCCCCGTGAAACTCGGCTCCGACGGCGTCGAGGAGATCGTCGAGTGGGATCTCACGGAGTTCGAACGCAACCAGCTCGGCGAGGCCGCCGAGAAACTCTCCGATCAGTACGAGAAGATCGCGTAGTCGCGGATTCGACCGACCTCGTTTTTCGACCTATCACCCCCGAGACCGAGCGCTCCGACTGACAGCTATCGGCGTCGAACGCGCATCTCGACCGTCCCGGGCTCGAGGGTCACGCCGACGCCCGCGTCGATCGCGTCGCCGATCCGCTCGAGTTCGACGTGCCGGATCAGCGTCGCGAGCGTCAACTGCAGTTCGGTCATCGCAAAGCGCATCCCGATGCAGTGGCGCGGGCCGCCGCCGAACGGGAAGTAGGCGTACTCCGGCCGGTCGCCGTCGGCGAGCACCGCGTCCGTAACGGAGTCAGCACCCTCCTCGAGCCACCGCTCCGGCCGGAACGCGTCGGGGTCGTCCCACCACCGCTCGTCGCGGTGGATGGCGATCATCGGGAGCTGGACGACCGTTCCCGGCGTGAGTCGATAACCGCCGACGTCGACCGGCTCGAGCGGCTCGCGGTTGAGAAACGGTAGCGGCGGATACAGCCGCATGGCCTCACGGCCGACGGCCTCCGTCACCGCGAGGTCGGGAAGGTCTGCCATCGTCGGCTCGCGGTCACCACAGACGGCGTCGATCTCGCGCTCGAGGCGGTCCCAAACGCTCTCGTGGCCTGCGAGCAGCCAGCAGGCGTACGTAAGCGCCGTCGCAGTCGTCTCGTGGCCAGCGAGCAGGAACGTCTTCAGTTGGTCGCCGATCTCCTCGGCGGACGGACGGCTCCCGTCGGGGTACTCCGCGGTCGCGAGCAACGACAGTAGGTCGTCGCCGTCTGCGCCCGCCTCGCGACGCTCGGCGACGAGTTCGTCGACCAACGCACCGACGTCGGTCGCGGCGCGGTCGAACTCGCGTTCGGTCGCACTCGGGATCCACGACGGGAGTAACGCGCGAACCCCGAACATCTCGCGATCCGTGTACTCGTTCATGGCCTGTACCCATCGCCGCACGACGGCCCCGCGCTCGTCGGTCAGCTCCAGGTCGAACAGCGTCCGTGCGAGAACGCAGAGCGTCAGCGTCGACAGCGTCTCCTCGAGGTCGGTCACCTGTCCGTCGTCCCAGCCCCGGACCGTGTGGACGGTCTCCTCGACGATATCGTCGGCGTACGACCGGATTCGATCCGGGGTGAACGCCGACTGCAACAGGAGACGCTGGCGCTTCCAGCGGTCGCCCTCGGCGAAGAGAACCCCCTCGAGGTCGATGGCTTCGCCGAACTCGTGTTCGAACTCGCCGCGCCAGAACGCGTCGCTCTCGGAGACGAGCACCGTCTCGACGAGTTCCGGATCGCAGAACGCGACGAACTCGCGACCGTAGGCTTCGTAGCCGACGACGTCGCCGTACTCGCCGAGTGACTCGAGGAACCCGACCGGATCACGGGTGAACGAAACCGTGTTCCCGACGAGCGGAAACCCGCGCGGCCCGGGGAGCGACGCCGCCTCGACGCCGACATCCTCGTCCACCTCGATCTCGCCGGTCCGGTCCTCGAGCGGTCGGTCGCGGTCGTTTCCTCCCGTTCGTCCATCCGCCGGCGGTCCTGAACGACTCATACCACGAGAGTGGCGTTCCAGAAGTGTCGCCGTTGTGCCGAAGCACTGAACTTCTATAAGTGATAACGGGCGAGTATGCAGTCGGCCGACCTGACGCTTCGGCTGCCGCCGTCGATGCGGATGCCGGTGCCCGAGCTGGCGGTCGAATCCGCACTTCACCGAGAGGAGTTGCTCTCCTGGCACCTCGATCCGGAGTCAGAAACCGTTCGCTTTCTCTCGCTGTTCGTCGGCGATCTCGAGGGGATAGAGGAGGTCGTCACCGACCTCGAGTTCGTCCACCGGTACGACATCTCCCGGGTCGACGACGACACGTTCTACGGCTACGTCGAGATGGATCTGCGCGAATCCGACGCGATGTTGCTGGGTGCGTTCGACGTTTCGGGACTAGTGGTCGTCCCACCGGTCGTCTACACCGGCCGGGAGACCGTCCACGCGACCGTCCTCGGGGAATCCGACGCGCTCTCGTCGGTGCTCGAGGCGTTCCCCGACGACGTCCGCGTCGAGGTCGAGCGGGTGAGCGACCACCAGCGGAAAGCCGAGACGCTCGCCGGTCGATTGACGGCCCGTCAGTTCGAGGCGATGGAGACGGCACGGGCGGCCGGCTACTACGACGTCCCTCGAAGCGGGTCGCTCGCCGACGTAGCGGCGGCACTCGAGTGTTCGGAGAGCGCGGCCTCGACGCTCCTCCGGACGGCCGAGGCCGAACTCGTGGATGCGGCGTTGCGACGGTGAGCAGTCGGAAGAACTGCCGGGGGAGTACAAAGAGGAGAGAGCAGAGTGTCGAGAGAGACGCGTGCGTGCGTTCGTGCCCTCCGGGTCGATCGCTCATACGGTCTGCGATGACTGATTGCCGGTCGATCACCCGCCGGTCTGCGATCGACCGGGACAGACGCATCGCGGTCCGTATCAGTGGGTGGTCTCCCGGCGGTCGCCTATCGATGCCGACGGGAGACCGGTTGATCCTTCGGGAGTGAACCTCCTACGGATTGCCCATTCGGTTGCATGGGCGGTTTGTGGGGGGTGATACCGACGTGGAAATCGGCGATCTGGGCCAACACTGTTTGGCCACACGCTCTTTGTATCCACCGTGAAACTTCTGATCACACTCGCGGAAGGTCACCGGTGAGTACCCCTGGCATCATAACCATCCACCACGTCATTCGACCGGTGTCCCACGCGGTCTACTGTACAGCAGCGACACGGCTTCCGCGAGTGTCCGTCCACTTTCGAATCGTCCCACGACGGAAGCGGGGCGCAACTGGCGGTCCGCGACTGGGGACCAGTCGTCGAAGCGGTTCGCTCGTCGAGAGCATCGTACGGGTCGGAAGCCATTTTCAGTGTGACTGCGACCCGTCAGCACACCGGGACAGCAGTCCGTATCAGGGAATCAACTGCTCGCCGTCGTCGTCGTAGATCGTGATCGCGTCGACTGGACACGTCCGTGCGGCGAACTTCGCGTCCAGTTCCTCGTCTTCGGGCACCTCACGGACGAACACTCCGTCCTCGGTCTCGTCGCTTCCCTCGAGGACTGCCTTCCCCCTCGCTTTGTCCTCCTCGAAAGCGTCCCACTCGGCGACACACTGGTACATCCCGATGCACGTATCCTCGTCGAACTCGACTCGCATAGCCGACGGTTGGACCGATGCAGGTAAAGCACTGACGGGATTCCGCCTCGGATCAGCGTCCAGGCGGTGACCGAACGCGGACTCGAGGACGCGTGATGAGCAGTGTTCGACTCGGGTTCGACGCCGGCCGGTTTCGTCCGCTGTGTCGGCACGTGACCCGGCTCGCTCCCCGGAATCTGCGAACTGTTCACGGACGTTCCTCGCGAAATCGGAGCCAGTGGCGTCGCCGTCGTCGACAACGAGGAACCGACACGCCTGGACGAGTCGTTCTTCGAATACCGGCCGGACCGCCGCGAGCGAGGTGCGACGCACCTCGACGCGAAGCGGTGAAACCGTGAAGCGAGCCGAACCGCTGCTAGGATGGCCGGATCTCCGGAGGACCGGCAGACGAACGCTTATCCGATGCCTCGTTGAATATCGGGTGACGTGATGGTCGCGCTGTCGTTTGCAGTCCTCGTGGGGACCGCAATTGTGACGTGCCTGTTCATGGCGTGGGTACTGGGTGCGAACAGCAACTCACCGCCCTTTGCGCCAGCGATCGGCGCGAACGCAATCTCGACGATGCGTGCAGCGTTCGTGATCGGCCTGCTCGCGGCCGCGGGTGCGCTCATGCAAGGTGGCAGCATCTCCGAGACCGTCGGTGCGGATCTCATCGACGGCGTCGCGATTACGCCACTCGCGGCGACCGCCGGATTGCTGACGGCGGCGACGTTCATGGCCGTCGGGATCTACACGCGGTATCCGATCCCCGCTGCGTTCGCGACGACGGGCGCGATGGTCGGCGTCGGCCTCTCGCTCGGCGGCGACCCGGCGTTCGAAACCTACCAGCGCCTCGGCACGTTCTGGCTGCTCGTTCCGATCATGTCCGGCGGATTGGCCTACACGACGGCGATCGTCCTGCGTCGAGACGACGTTCCCGAGTCGGTCGGCGTCCCGCTGTTAGCTGGCGTCGTCGGCGCCATCGTCGCGAACGTCCGACTCGGCGTCATTCCGGACCCGACGGCCGACCAGGGAACGATCGCGAGGTTCCTCTCTCGGCAGTTCGGCGGCGGTCCGACGCTCGTCGCCGACGTCGACCTCGGAACCGTGCTCGTGACGATCGCCCTCGGCGTGCTCGCGTTCTACTGGGTTCGAACGCGCATTCTCGCCTCCGTCGAAGAGGGTATCCGGTCGTTCCTGCTCGTCCTCGGCGGCATCGTCGCCTTCTCCTCCGGTGGTTCGCAGGTCGGGCTCGCGACCGGTCCCCTCGAGAACCTCTTTCGGGTGGAACTCGGTCTACCTGCGATCACACTCCTCGCACTCGGTGCGGCGGGTATCCTCGCCGGCGCCTGGATGGGCGCCCCCAGATTGTTGCAGGCCACCTCGCGGGAGTACGCCCAGCTCGGCGTTCGGCGGTCGATCGCCGCGCTCGTCCCCGGCTTCGTCATCGCCCAGCTAGCGATCGCCCTCGGCATTCCGATCTCGCTCAACAACATCATCCTCTCGGGGGTCATCGGCGGCGGACTGGCCGCAGGCTCGGCGGGCGTCTCACGGCGAAAGATCGCGTTCACGATCACCTTCTGGCTGCTCACCCTCGGCAGTTCGATCGCCGTCGGCTACGGGCTCTATCGGTTGCTCGCGACGGCTCTCGGCGGCTGACACCGGTCGACTCGAGACGGCGATGGCGACGGATCGACGAGCTACCCGGCCGGGGAGAGCAGGTAGCTCCCACCGACTGCGAGGATCCCAACGAAAACGCCGAACAGGCCGACCGGCGGCGAGACGAGCGCCAGCGCCGTACCGAAGATGAGCGCGCCGACGCCGAACCGCCAGGCGATCGACTGGGGATTGTACTGACAGTGTGGACACTCCTCGGCGTGCCGTGAGATCTCCTCGCCACAGCGTCGACAGTAGTACACCGGCTTCATCGTTCGATCGATTCTCACTCGAGGATCATCTGATCACCGTCACGGGGCTGGCGGTTCGTTCGACGACCGTCGCCGCGACGCCGCGGCCGAGCAACCGGCGGGTCAACCCCGTCGAACGCCGCTCGTGGCCGTACATGACGACGTGGTCGACCCCCTCCTCGTCGGTGTACCGGGGAACGACGGTTCCAGGTCGTCCCGCCACGACCTCGACGCGAACTCGATCGATCGCCGCCCGGTCGTCGATCGACTCGGCGGTCGACTCGAGTACCGATTCCGCCCGCTCGCGCGCCACTTCCGTCCGTTGCTCGTCACGCTCGAGAACGCCACCCTCGCTGAGCGGGGCATCGAGTGGCGTGACGACGGCCAGCAGGGTGACGTCGGCGTCGGGAAACGTCTCGAGGGCGTACTCGAGTGCCTCGCTCTCCCGTGGGCGGGCGAGCGTCGGGACGAGAACCTGATCAGGCGGGGTCACGGGGCGACGTTCGACCGCCAGGTGCATCGGTCTATCGCCGAGAGACGGTAGAGAGGAGAACCCAAACCGTGTGCCAGTGAGAGACGACAGTTTAAACCACGGGACGCACCAACGACGGGTAATGAACGTCGAGGAGCTGTCGGGGCTCCCGCCCGGTGCCATCCAGCACGTTCGCCAGGAGGGCATCGAGGAGCTCTACCCGCCCCAGGCCGAGGCCGTCGAAGCTGGCGCGACCGACGGCGAGAACCTGGTCGCCGCGGTGCCGACCGCAAGCGGCAAGACGATGATCGCCGCCCTGGCGATGCTGTCGGCGATCGAACGCGGTGGGAAGGCACTTTACATCGTCCCGCTGCGGGCCCTGGCCAGCGAGAAGAAGGCCGAGTTCGACGCCTACGAGTCCTTCGGCGTCACGACGGGCGTCGCCACCGGTAACTACGAGTCGACCAGCGAGTGGCTCGCCACCAAGGATCTGATCGTCGCGACCAGCGAGAAGGTCGACTCGCTCGTGCGAAACGGCGCCGACTGGCTCTCGGATCTCACCTGCGTCGTCTCCGACGAAGTGCACCTCATCGACGACCGCAATCGCGGACCGACACTCGAGGTGACCCTGGCGAAGCTCCGCCAGTTGAATCCCGGCATCCAGGTCGTCGCGCTCTCGGCGACGGTCGGCAACGCAGACGAGATCGCCGACTGGCTTGACGCCGCGCTCGTCGACTCCGACTGGCGGCCGATCGACCTCCGGACGGGCGTCCACTACGGCAACGCGCTCAACTTCGACGACGGCTCGAGCCGCGAGGTGCCGATCGAGGGATCGGAGAAACAGGAGGCTGCACTCGTCCGCGACATCCTCGAGGAAGGTGGCTCGTCGCTCGTGTTCGTCAACTCCCGACGAAACGCCGAGGCCGCGGCCCGCAGACTGGGCGGCGTCTCGAGTCCCGAACTCACCGACGAGGAGCGAACGGAGTTGGCCGACCTCGCCGCAGAGATTCGCGACGACAGCGACACCGAGACCAGTCAGGATCTCGCCGACTGCGTCGAACGCGGCGCGGCGTTTCACCACGCCGGCCTCTCCTCGACCCAGCGGAGCCTGGTCGAGGACGCCTTTCGCGACCGCCTGCTGAAGGTCATCTCGGCGACGCCGACGCTCGCCGCCGGCGTCAACACGCCCGCCCGCCGCGTCGTGGTCCGCGACTGGCGGCGGTTCGACCCGAGCGCCGGCGGGATGGCCCCACTCGACGTACTCGAGGTCCACCAGATGATGGGGCGGGCGGGCCGACCCGGGCTCGACCCCTACGGCGAGGCCGTGTTGCTGGCGAAGAGCCACGACGAGAGCGAGGAGCTGTTCGACCGGTACGTCTGGGCCGAACCCGAGGACGTCCGCTCGAAGCTCGCCGCCGAACCCGCCCTGCGAACACACGTCCTCGCTACCATTGCTTCGGGCTTCGCACGCACCCGCTCGGGCTTGCTCGAGTTTCTCGAGGCAACCCTCTACGCGAGCCAGTCGAGCGAGGCGGGCCGGCTCGAGGGCGTCACCGACGACGTCCTCTCGTATCTCGAGCGAAACGAGTTCGTCGAACGCGACGGCGGAACGGCCGATTCGGACGCCGGCGCGGAGCCCGACGACGCGGCGAGTGCGTTCACCTCCGCGGCCGAACTCGCCACCGAGGACGACCACGAGGTCGAACTCGAGGCGACGAGCCTCGGCCACACCGTCTCCAGGCTCTATCTCGATCCGATGAGTGCCGCCGAGATCGTCCACGGGCTCGAGGGTGCCAAGGAGCGTCCGACCGCGTTGGGACTCTACCAGCTCGTCTCGCGCACTCCCGATATGTACGAACTCTACCTGCGCTCGGGCGAGGACGAGACATTCGGCGAACTCTACTACGAACGCGAGTGCGAGTTGCTCGGCGACGCCCCCAGCGAGTTCGAGGAGAACCGCTTCGAGGACTGGCTCGCCGCCCTCAAAACCGGTAAACTGCTCGAGGACTGGGCCGAAGAGGAAGACGAGGAGACGATCACCGAGCGGTACAAAATCGGTCCTGGCGACCTGCGGGGGAAAGTCGACACCGCCGAATGGTTGCTCGGGGCCGCCGAGTCACTCGCCCGCGAGGTCGACAGCGAGTGGACCGTCGCGGTGCGGGAGGCCCGTGCCCGCGTCGAACACGGCGTCGGCGAGGAGTTGCTCGAACACGTCTCGGTCGGCGGCGTCGGCCGCAAGCGCGCCCGACGGCTGTACGAGGCCGGCATCGAGGAGCCCGCCGACCTGCGGACCGCCGACAAGGGCGTCGTCCTCGCGGTCTTGAAGGGGAAAAAGACCGCCGAAACGATCCTCGAGAACGCGGGCCGAGAGGACCCCACGATGGACGGCGTCGAGCCGGCCGATCCCGGGAACGGTACGACACTGGACTCGAGTGGCGGCCGCGATACACCCACCGAATCCGGCGGGACGTCGACGGACGAGCGAGCCGACGCCGACGAGAGCCAATCGAGCCTGGGTGATTTCTAATGAACCGACTCACGGGAGGTGTACACCGGTGAAACTGCTCGAGTGTCGGCTCTCGATCGACGACCTCGATTCGTTCGTCGCCGACCTCGCCGACGTGGGCGACCGGTTCGACGTGACGATCCAGGCGTTCGACGCCCGCTACGTCGCGGATCGGCGTCACCTCGAGCGGGCGGTGGAACTGGCCGACAGGTCGATCGATCGCGGCGAAAACGTCGCCCGGGACCGCGCCGTCGAGATCCTGCTGTACGCCGCCGGTCGCCGACAGATCGACCGGGCCCTCGAGATGGGCGTCAGCGAGGGAGTGAATCCGGCGGTCGTGCTGATCGACGCGCTCCGGGTCGAACCCGAACCTGACGAACGCCACGGGGAAATTACCGACCGACCGAGCGCAGATCGAGCGGATGCCGAGGCCCGTGCGCTCGAGGCGGTCCGCGATCTCGAGGCAGTCGTCGCCACCGAGCGAACACTCGACGACCGCGACGAGAGTCGGCTGTGTACGTTCTTCGACGTCACCGATGCGGAGCGCGAGGCGACCGACGCCTCGCTCCCGATGCTGGTTCACGAACGGGTCACGTTGCTCGAGGTAGAAAAATAATTTAGTTGATAAACGAAACGAAACGGAACTCCTGTTTCACCCTCAACAGCACTGCTTGGTCGGAATTAGATAGTGTAGCGACACGTACTGAACCACTCATCTATATTGGAATTCGGTCCATGGATGGTGACGTATGCTGAAGAAGGTGGCGACAGTTGGCGGTGTAGTCGTCGTCTGTTTTGTCGTCGTCCTCGGCGGGCTGTTCGTCACGGGGGTGCTCGGAATTCCCGATGCCGGCCTTGAGGACAACGCCTGGGGCGAGGTCGACGACGAGCGCATCGAGGTGCTCACGACCGTCTGGGTCGACAACCCGAATCCCGGTCTCGAGATCGACGACATACACGTCGAGTACGCGCTCGCGATGAACGGCGTCTCACTCGCCGACGGGGAGGCGACCGACGTCACCGTGCCATCGGGGAACTCGACGACGGAGCTACGGACCGACCTCCGATACCACCAGCTTCCCGCGTGGTGGGCGACGCACATCGAGAGTGGCGAGGTGAGCGACGTAGGAGCCGACGTGACCGTCCACGCCGATGTCGGACCGCTCTCGGGGTCGCCATCACATGCCCACGAGGACGAGATCGAGACCGAACTCGAGTCGATGATCGCCGAGTCACTCGCGGAGATGGAGGGCGAACACTCGCTGTCGCCGGGCGCGTCCGATCTCTCGGAGGCGGCCCTCGAGCCCCGCGTCGAGATCGAAGATACCGACGCGGCGTGGGGTGACGTCGACGAGGAACGAACGGAGATCCACCTCACGTTCGACGTCCATAACCCGAACGCGTACCCGCTCGCGACGCCCGCGTTCACCGGCGAGATGGTGTTCAACGATCGGCCCGTCGCGGAGTGGGACGCCGACGACGTCGACGTCGTCGGCGGGACGTCGGATACGCACATCCCGCCCGGCGAGAGCCGCGAGATCACGTTCGTCGTGACACTCGACAACGACGACGTCGTCGAGTGGTTCGCGACTCACGTCGACAACGAGGAGGTCACGGACGCCGAGATGCGTGCCCAGCTCGCGATGCAGATCCACGACGAGACGGTGACTGTCCCACCCGAAGGCGATGCGATCGAGTGTGAGTACGAGATGACGACGGCAATCTTTGTCGACCAGGAGTCGGATCTCGAGTCGGAGGGCTGTACGTTCGCGCCGTGGGCAATGCCCGACGACAGCGAACTCGCGGGCCACGGTGTCGTCGTCGGTTCGAGTGAGGAAAACGGCCTCCTCGAGGAAACCGACGACGGCGCAGACGACAGCGACGGGGGCGTCGACGATGGTGCAGTCGACAGCGACGAGGTCCAGTCCGGAGACGGTGTCGAGCCCGACGACGAGACGTCGATATCGGTTCCGTGATCACCTACCGGAACCGATCTACCGATAGACCGATCTGACGCTGGCGAGACGCGCGAACGCTATCCGGGCAAGAGCACGTTGATTCCCGCCACGACGATTCCGGCGAGTCCCATTCTGATCGCCGCGACGTACCACCGCTGACGGGAAATCGAGGCGAGATAGATGCCGAAGACGGACAACACCAGAACGCCGACGACGATCGAGGCAAGCACCGCCTGAAACATCGTAAAGAGAGTACCCTCGAGTGCGAGCGGGACGAGCGTGAGTGTAAACGCCAGCAACGGCCCGGACGCGCTCGCGACGGCGTGGACGATCTGAGCGGCACGGTGTTCGCGCTGAACGCGCGTATCCTCGAGTTCGGTGAGCATCGCGCGCTCGATCCGCTGGCGCTGGGCGAGCGCCTCGGCGCGTTCGATCTCCCAGACGCTCCAGACGCCCGACGTGCCGAGGCCAACTGCTGCGCCGAGACCGATCGCGATGACGGTGAATCCGTCGCCGATACCCGAGAGATACGCGCCGACGACGACGCCGATGCTCGTGAGCGTGCCGTCGAACCCGTTGGCGATGAAGTACCGACGCGAGATCGATCGAACGTCCTCCTTTCCGAGAACGCGTCGAAGCCGGGCAACTCGAGACTCCATCGTCAGCCGAGCCAGGGATCGTCGACGGTTCGGGAACCACAGGCCACCTGATCGATCGAGTGGACCGACGCGCTCAGGTCCTCGATCTCGGCGCGGATCGCATCTACCTCGAGGTTTCCACCCTCGATCGTCACGCGGAGCGTCTTGACGTTCTCGTCGACCTCGATAACCGTCGCGGTAACGGCGTCGATCTCCTCCAGATCCCCCAGCTGCGAGACGAAGGGAACGACGCTGGGGTCGTGTGGTTTCAGGACGTCGAGGACGAGTCGCGTAATCGGAGCCATGATCGTTCGAACGATCGGCCGTCGGAAAGGTGTACGGGCACTACGACTGTCAGCCGACGCCGCAACTCTCCGACGGACGGCACGCTCTTGTGCGCTCCCGTGATAGCCCGAGTATGGCCACGCTCGAGGAGCCGATCGAGATCGGTGGCGTTCGGATACCCAACCGACTCTATCGAGCCCCGGTGCTCGAGTGTGCGGGCAACGGTCCCGACGCCGTCGAGGCGCTGATCGAGGACCTCGAGCCCGCCGCGGAGTCGGGCGTTGGACTCCTCTGTCAGGGGGCGACGATCGTCAGTGCCGAGGGCGGCTGTGCGGCGCCGGGAATGACCCGCGTCCACGACCCGTCGTTCGTCTCGCAACTATCACGGCTCACCGACCGAATTCACGACCACGGAAGCCGCATCTTCCTGCAACTCGAACACGGCGGCCTGCGGAGCATGGAAACCTGGCACGCCGAGTACCGCCGGGGGCATCCGGACCTCGAGCAACTCGCCGTCTCGGAACTACCGTGGCAGTTGCGGCTGTTCGACCGTCTGGGATTTCTCTCGTACGATCCTCACGTCCTCTCGACCCACGAGGTGTACGACCTCGCGGCGGAGTTCGGTCGATCGGCCGCGTACGCCGTTGACGCGGGCTACGACGGCATCCATCTCTCCGGGGCGAACATGGGGATCGTCCAGCAGTTTCTCTCGCCCTTTTACAACCGTCGAGACGACGAGTTCGGCGGCTCGCCCGAGGCCCGCCTCGAGTTTCTCGCGCTCGTCCACGACGAGATCAGAGGTCGGGCCGGCGACGTCCCCCTGATGACCAAGGTGCCGGCCGAAACGCCGTCACCGCCGTCGCCGATCGTTCGCCGGACGCTCTCGCTCGCCGACGGCGTCGAAATCGCCCGGCGACTCGAGCGGATCGGCTACGACGCGGTCGTTCCCGTCCGTACCTCGGTCGTCTGGGACATGAGCATCGTCCGCGGGGAGTACCCCGAGCGCGCCTGGACGAACGAAGCGCTCCGCGAGGAGTACGACGCGGCGTTCGGCGGCTCCGGTCGGCGCAGGCTCGTCGCGCTTGGCAACCGCCTCGAGTCGGTCGTCTACGACACCGAACCGGCGTGGAACGAGGGGTTCTGCCGGCGCGTCCGCGAGCGGGTGTCGATCCCCGTCCTCGCGGAAGGCGGGATCCGCGAGCGCGGCGAGATGGATCGACTGCTCGGTTCCGGCAGCGATACCACGGCAACAGCCGCCTGCGACATGGTCGGCATGGCTCGTCCGTTCTACGCCGAACCGCGACTCGGCGCACGCCTCCTCGAGCACAACGGACCCGACGCCGTCGAATCCGCCGAGCGAGCGCTCTGTGAGAGCTGTAACAACTGTACGGTTCCCCAGGTGACCGGCGCACCGGGAATCTGTCGGACGCCGTCGGTCCTTCGACAGCGCGGCGAACTCGAGCGCGAGGGCGTCTACGATCGACGCTGACCGACGCTACGGGAAAAACGACCGACTGCGTTAGGCCGTAATGACGTCGGTCGTCGCCTCCTCGAGGGTCAACTCACGGGTGTACCCCGGTGTCTCGACCTCGAGGAGGGAGCCGTCGTCGACGTCGGTGAAGTGAAGCGTCAGCTCGTAGCTCCCGTCGTCCTCGACGGCGCTGACCTCGCTCTGATCGCCGTCGACCGTCCGAACGGTGACGAACTCGCCGGCGTGTTGTGGGTCGGAGACACCGCGAACGTCGTACGAGGCGAGACTCTGGCTCGCCTCGGTTCCCTCGATCGGATACTGGTGTTCGACCCAGGCCTGGAGTCCGTCGTCGAGCGCGTAGACGTTCTCGTAGTCGTTGGCGATCAGCGTCGCTGCCCGCTGTCCCGCCAGGGTGTGCGGGCAGACGCAGTAGGTGACGATCCGATCCTCCTCGGGCCAGGTGGCGACCGGGTCGTTCGAGACGCCGTCCGGGGCACTGCTCAGGACCGAGCCGGTGATCCGAACCGCGTCGTGTTGGTCGCGCCCGCGAGTGTCGACTATACGCGCCTCCTGGCGCTGATACCAGTAGTGGACGTCCTCGAGCGGTGCGAGCGGAACGTCGATCCCGCCGAACGACTTCGTCTCGTAGGCGTCGGTGTCGATCGATCGTTTCTCGGGGGTGTCGTCCGGTTCCGGGCCGTAGCCGTCGGAACTCCCGTTCCCGCCGAGACAGCCGGCGACGGCCGTCACGGCGGCGGCCGTTCCCGCGGCGAGATACTGCCGTCGATTCATTGGGAACGAGTAGGAACGTCGTGCAAATAGGGGTTCTGGTGACGGCGATCGAAAACGTCGACCCCTTCGTTTCGGGTGGAGATCGATAGACGACGCTGGGACGTGTGCTCGAGTCGAAACGAGGAGAAGTAGTCCATGCTGGATTCGAACCAGCGTCGAAGCCCCCAGAAGGCTTCAGGATTGGCCGCTACCCTAATGGACTTGACATGTTCGCCGGGCTCCGTTCCGACGACGTATCGGTCAGTAGTTGGGGTTCGTATTAGAGTGTTACGAACTCGATCGAGTCACGGCGTCGGAGGATCGTCGTGTTCCAATCGGTGGCAATTCGCACAGCGATCGATTTCGATCGTCGTTGATGAGCGCGAACCGACACCCCTTTTCCCTTCTCACGCGCACCTGCGAGTATGTACGTCGGACGATTCGTCGTCGTCGGCCCGGACGTGGGCGCGTACCGCGTCTCCTCGCGGTCGTTCCCGAACCGAGAGATCACCGCTCGAGACGAGGCCCTCACGGTGGGGCCCACCGCGGACGCCCCGGAGACGGACAACCCCTACGTCTCCTACAACTGTCTGCGGACGGTCGAGACACCGACCGGCGAGACGGTCGCGTTCGGGAACGGCTCACACGTCGATCCGATCGCCGAGAAACTCGAACTCGGCTATCCCGCCCGGGATGCCCTCGCGGAGAGTCTGCTCGCGCTAGATTACGAGAAAGACGACTACGACACGCCACGGATCGCGGCGACGATCGGCGACGACGGCGACGCGCTGATCGCTACCGTCCGAAAGGACGCACTTCTCGTGGAGACGGTCGACGAGCCGACGATGGTCGCGACCTACGAGACGAACGCGCCTGAACCGATCGAGTTCGACGCGGAGAGCGCCCAGGAGGCCGCGAGCGACGCCTACGGCCTCGAGTTCGAACACGCGGTCTGTGCGACCGGCGTCGTTCGAACCGACGACGGCTTCGAGACGGCACTCGAGAACGGCGGATAATACATACCGCTGGCCGCTGTACCCTTCCCGTATGAAAGTCGGACTCATCTCCGACGTTCACGGCAACCGGGTCGCCCTCGAGACCGTCCTCTCTGCGATGCCGTCGGTCGACGAGGTGCTCTGTGCCGGCGACGTCGTCGGCTACAACCCCTGGCCGGCCGAGTGTGTCGACGAACTCCGGGAGCGCGACGTCCCGACGGTGATGGGAAACCACGACGCGGCCGTCGCCGCTGAGACACCGTTTCGGTTCAACGGGATGGCACGAGCGGGCGTCGAGTACGCGAAACGCCACCTCTCCGAGGACCACCTCGAGTGGCTCGCCGACCATCCAGCCGAACGCCTCGAGTGTGACGGCCGGATCAAACTCGTTCACGGGCATCCGGACGATCCAGACCGGTACAGCCGCTACACGTACCCGCGGGAGTCCTCGCCGCGGCTGCTCGGCGAGGAGGACGTGCTGGTGCTCGGTCACACCCACGTTCAAGGTGTCGAACGGTACGCCGAGGGGATCGTCGTCAACCCCGGCAGCGTCGGACAGCCCCGCGACGGCGATCCGCGGGCGGGGTATGCCGTCGTCGACCTTGAGACGATGACCGTCGAGAGCCACCGCGTCGAGTACGACGTCGAGGCGGTCCAGGAGGCCGTGGCGGCGACGGATCTCCCCGAGCAGATCGGGACGCGTCTCACGCGCGGGAAGTAACGTCGAGAGACCGCTGTAGAAACAACCGTTTTATGCGAACGCCGCCGCTACTGTCGACTATGGTAGTGCCAGGCTGCGTCGCGTGCACCGGAATCGAACGATCCCGCCGCGCCGTGGCCCGGTGTTGTCGGTCACCACCGTCAGCCTCGATCCGACCGCCTCGCCCGCCCACCGAACACGTCCTCGAGGTACCGACGAGCGATGTTCGGACAGCTGCGTGAGGACACCCGGGCGATGTGCGAGCGCGACCCGGCGGCGAAACGCTGTCTCGAGGTCGCACTGGCCTATCCCGGCGTTCACGCGGTCTGGGGACACCGGATTACCCACCGACTGTGGAACGCCGGCTTTCGGCTCGTCGCCAGGCTCGTGTCGCACCTCGTCCGCCTACTGACCGGCGTCGAAATCCACCCTGCCGCGACGATCGGCCGGCGGGTGACGATCGATCACGGGATGGGCGTCGTCATCGGCGAGACGGCCGTGGTCGGTGACGACGTTCACATGTACCACGGCGTCACGCTCGGCGGGGACACGAACGAGCCCGTGAAACGACATCCGACGGTCGAGGACGGGGTGAAGATCGGTGCGAACGCGACACTGCTCGGCGATATCACGATCGGCGAGAACGCCGCCGTCGGCGCGGGGTCGGTCGTCACCGGCGACGTCGACGCGGGGACGACCGTCGCTGGCGTACCGGCACAGCCGATCGGCGAGTGAGCCAGACCGATTCGACTCGAGCGAGTCCGCGAAACGTTCCCGACGGCGTCGCTCGTCGACCGACACCATCACTACTGTTGGTCGTCGCTGACCGCCCCGTCGGTTCCCGGCGGCGACCCCTCGGCGGAGACGCCATCCTCACTCTCGACGTCGCTCGCGGATTCGCCGACCGCGTCCTCGGTTCCCTCCTCGGGATCGGAGACGTAGCCGAGTTCGAACCAGAGCTTCGCCGTACAGTCGAACGCCTCCTCGTCGAGTTCGGTATCCCCTTCCTCCTGATCGAGATAGCCGTTACAGCGGTTGTGTTCGACGACGTTCATCAGCGACGCCGCGGAGCCACACGCCGGGCAGTCGATGTAGTAGTTTCCCTCCTCGTTCTGGTGCCACGAGTCCGGCGTCAGTTTGGTGTAGGCGGCCTTCTCGTTGCGTCCGCTCATACTGGATCGAACGGCCTCCGGGCGGGTAAACGCGGGCCCGGAGCACGCAACCAGCCGCGGGGACCAGACGATCCGAAAACGCGTACGACTCGAGCGTCACGTCACGGTCGGCGCACGCGGGGGAGCCACCGGGGAACGCGCTCGCGGTAGCGGTCGTACTTTTCGCCGTACGCCTCGGCCAGGTGTGGCTCCTCGTACTCGAGGACTCGATTGTGAAAGCCGATCCAGCAGCCGGCGGCCCACCAGCAGATCGAGACGGATCGAAAGCGAAGCGCCTGCCCGACGATCACCAGCAGGACGCCGACATACATCGGGTTTCGGACGTAGGCGTAGATCCCGCCGGTGACCAGTTCATCCGGATCGTCGGTCGGTGACGGCGTCCCCTCTCCTTCGGTGACGAACCGCCACGCGGTGTGGGCGTACAACAGCGATCCCACGAGGATCGATGCCGATCCCGCGGTTCGCGCGAACCGCGAATCGAGGGGAACTCGCGGATGGGGTCGCCAGCGCTGGAGTGCGCGAGGAATCGCGACTGCGACGGTAAACGGGACGAGAAGCGTGAACGCGGCCGTCTTCAGAACGATCCGTGGTGAGGCCATATCGGACTGACGACGGACGAGCCGAAATATCCTCGGGCGTCGCTCCCGACGCCGACGCACTGCTCACACCAGCGTCTCGAGCAACTCCTCACCGGCCGCAAGCAACTCGTCGACGCGGTCGCCGTCCGTCGCCTCGGCATAGACGCGCAAGACGGGTTCGGTACCGCTGGGACGGACGAGCAGCCACGAGCCGTCGACGAGCTGAAGTTTGAAGCCGTCGGCGGTGTTGACGTCCTCGACCGCGGTTCCGGCGACCGCGTCGGGAATTCGTTCCTCGAGGCTGTCGATAACCCGGGCTTTCTCGTGATCCGAGCAGGCAACGCTCGTCTTGTCCTGGACGACGGTTCCGTGTTCGGCGAGCAGGCGGTCGACGCGATCGTCGATCGGTTCCTCGGCGTGCATCGCGGCCGCGAGCAGTGCGATCAGGACGCCGTCTTTCTCGCGGACGTGGCCTCGAATCGTGAAGCCGCCCGACTCTTCGCCGCCGACTAAGGCGTCGCCGTCGGCCATCGCCTCGGCGACCCACTTGAAGCCGACCGGCACCTCGCGGACGCTCTCCCCGTGGGCCGCCGCGACGCGGTCGATCAGGAACGTGGTCGAAACCGACCGGACCGCTGGGCCCGAATCGTCCGCCAAGAGGTAGTCGTACAGCGCGGCGAAAAAGAGGTTCTCGTCGAGGAATCCGCGTTCGGGCGTGACGAGGGCGATCCGGTCGGCGTCGCCGTCGTTTGCGATCCCGAGATCGGGGCCGTCCTCGTCGGTGACGACGTCGGCGAGTTCCGTCAGGTTCTCCGCCGACGGCTCGGGCGCGCCGCCGCCGAAGGTTGGATCCTGCTCACAGCGCAGCCCCTCGAGAGATGCGCCGGCACTCGAGAGCAGGTCGTCGGTGGTTCCGCGGCCGCTGCCGTGCATGGCGTCGTAGGCGACGGTGAGCCCCGAGAGGTCGACGTCGCCGGTGATCGACTCGACGAGTTCGAGGGCGGCGTCCGCGTGCGGGGTGACGAGGTCGACCTCGCGGACGGTGCCGTGTTCGGCCTCGGGGAGCGGATCGGGGTCGGCGAGGCGGTCCGCGATCGCGTCGGTCACCTCGGGGAGCGCCGGCGCGCCGTCGTCGGGAATGAATTTGACGCCGTTGTACTCCGGCGGGTTGTGCGAGGCCGTGACGGCCAATCCCCCCGCGAGGTCGCGTTCGACGATGGCGTGTGCAATCAGCGGCGTCGGCCGATCCCGTTCGGGGAGCACGACGTCGAATCCGTTGGTACAGAGGACCCGTGCCAGTTCCTCCGCGAACCCACGGGAACTCTCCCGGGCGTCGTAGCCCACGACGACGGGACCCTCGAGCCCCTCGTCGGCGAGATACGTGGCGACCGCCTGCCCGACCCTCCGGACCCGTGGCGTCGTAAACTCCTCGAGCGTCGTCCGCCAGCCGTCCGTACCAAACGTAATGGCACCCATACGTGATTCTCGACACCAGTTGTAAAAAGGGCGACGCCGACGTGCACATCAGGAAAACGAAATCCAGTGGAGACGTCAGTTCCCAAGATTCGAACGCCGACTTCAGGGGTCACTCGAGGCCGACCAGTTGCTCTTTCTCCGCGCGACTCAGCTGCTTGATCTCGTACTCCCGGGACATTGCCCGCGAGCGCGAGTCGTAGCGCTCGTGGTACCTGAGTTCGACCGGCGTCCGCCCGCGCGTGTACTTCGCCCCCTCGCCGGCGTCGTGCTCGTCGACGCGTCGCTCGAGGTCAGTCGTGTAGCCGGTGTAGAAGGTGTTGTCGGCACACTCGAGGACGTAGACGACGTGATCGTCTCCGGACATCGACCGATCGTACGGAGGCGGTGTCGAAAAGTGACTCGACTACGCGTCGTTCGTCGTCGAAAGGGGTCCGCCGGTAGCTCGATACGTTTCTCGCTACGTGCCGCGTGCGCGTTCTTTCGCTACCTCCGCGATTCCGGCGTTCGCGGAGCAGCTGATACACGCGTGGATCTCGCCGGATTCGTCGGCGAATACACGCGCAAATCGTTCTGAGACGTGCGCATCACAATGGTTACATTTGGGCATTGGGCACACCGGCCGGAGCCGGTACCGAACAATACCCATCGAGAATTTAAAAATGCTTTCCCATACACTGTTTGGTGTTTGGATAACGGGATATTTGTTTTTGGTATCAGTATCATCGAACCGCTCGATCGTTCACCCCGGCCGAGTGCTATCCACTCCTCATACGGACTGTTGTAACTGTTTAGCGCCGTACTCGGACGACGGCTCCCTGGGATGGTGGTATTGACGACACCAGCTCGTATCAGTGACACGCGTACTCGGATCCACCACACATCAGGTGGATCGTTCGCGAGCGGACTCGAGGGCGCGCGCGAGCGCAATTTTACCGCTCGAGCGGGGAGCGGTTCCGGTCAGCGATTCATGAAACATATACTTTCCGGTGGTAGTGGTCGTCGAAACAGGCGAATCAACCGCTGTTTCACCGGTATCTCTTGGAATAACCAAAATGTTTATATGGGGTAAAAGGAAATCGGTATATCGTATGGCAGACCTTATCGTCAAAGCCGCCGTGAAGGAAGCGCTCGATGACAAGAACGTCGCCTCGGACTTCTACGATGCACTCGACGAGGAAGTCGACGAACTCCTCGAAGATGCTGCCCGTCGAGCGGAAGCGAACGACCGCAAGACCGTCCAGCCGCGCGACCTGTAAGGGACGCCACTCGAGTGCTTTTTTATCGGCCCAACGTCAGGTAGCGACGGCTACACGTTAGCGGCGATAACTGTGAAAACAGAACACGGATGATCGAGTCGACACCGATCAGTGTTCTCGTTGCTCGAGATACTTCTTCGTTCGGCCGACGACGACGTGATCGGCCGACCGAAGCTCGGAGATCGACGCCGAGCCGGTGACGAACATCGCGGTCCGAAGCTCGAGCGTGAGCGTCTCGATGAGGTCGACGACCGCGTCGGTCCCCCGACCGGCCGGCGAGAGAAACGGCTTCGCGAGCCCGCCCGCGCTCGCACCGAGGGCGATGGCCTTCGCGACGTCCAGCCCAGATCGGACGCCGCCACTCGCGATCACGGTCTCGTGTTGGCTCGCCGCCTCGAGCGTGCTCACCACCGTCGGCACACCCCAGGCGCGAAACAGCCGGCCGATCGCCTCCTGGCGCTCGGCGCCGACGGCGGCGGCCCGGTAGGACTCGATACCCGACCACGTCGTTCCGCCCTGTCCGGCGACGTCGATCGCATCGACGCCGGCGTCGGCGAGTCGTCGTGCGGTCGTCCGCGAGATACCGTTGCCCGTCTCCTTGACGACGACCGGAACCGACAGCTCCTTGGCGACGCGTTCGATCTCGGCGAGACAGCCACGAGCGTCGACGTCCCCTTCCGGCTGGACGGCTTCCTGTAAGAAGTTGAGGTGGATCGCCATCGCGTCCGCGTCGATCATCTCGACGGCCCGCTCGACGTCAGAAACGTCGTACTCGAGTAACTGCGCCGCGCCAACGTTTCCGTAGAGAAAGGCATCGGGAGCGACCTCACGCGCGACGGTGTAGGACTCGAGTACGCCCTCGTCGTCGAGTTCCAGGCCAGCGCGCTGGCTACCGACACCCATCGCGACGTTCGTCTCTTGGGCGGCCTCGGCGAGTGCACGGTTGATCTTCGTCGTGTTCGGGTGGCCGCCGGTCATACTCTCGATGACGATCGGAGCCGCCAGTTCGTGCCCGAGTAGCGTCGTCGTCGTGTCGATCTCGTCCCGGTGGATCTCGGGAAGTGCCTCGTGGACGAGTTCGACGTCCGCGAACCCCGAACCGGACGTCTCGACGTCTTCTTCTTCGATGATTCGAATGTGGTCGTCTTTCCTGTCGGATGTCTCGGGCATCGATCGTCTCGAGGAAGGGTTGTCCCGACGGGGTAGAAAACCTGTCCATTCCGACCGCTCGACCAGCCCGTACTCCGAGTCGAGGGTTTCCGAAAGCGATAGGATGTCAACACGGGATGGTACGGAGCCTCCTGATCGGATTCGCGACGCTCGAGACCATCGCACTGCGACGGGTCTGCCCCGGTCGATCGGTCGGCCATCGTCCGGGAATCAGCCGTCGGGAACCGTCTCAGTACTCCCGTATCTCGACCCCCTCGTCGGTCCCGACGTAGGCCGCGTCGGCCATCCCGACGAATAGGCCGTGTTCGACCACACCCGGGACGCTCGAGAGTCGCGTCGCCAGTTCGTCGGGTGCGTCGATCTCGCCGAACGCACAGTCTAAAAGCAGGTTTCCGTTGTCGGTGACGACCGGCCCGTCTTTGTGCGTGGCGTCGCGAAGCGTCGGTTCGCCGCCGATCCTCCGGATCTCGTCGGCGACGAGCGCGTGGGCGTCGGGGAGTACCTCGAGTGGCACCGACTGTTCGAGTGTGTCCGAGAGTTTCGACGGGTCGGCGACGACGACGAACCGGTCCGCCGCGGAGTCGACGAGCTTCTCGCGCGTCTGCGCGCCGCCGCCGCCCTTGACGAGCGCACCGAATCCCGACGCGTCGGGGTCGTCTGCGATCTGGTCTGCGCCGTCGATGGCGATATCGATCCCGTCGACGGCGTCGAGACACGAAAGCGGGATACCGACCTCGAGTGCGAGTTGACGCGACTGGAACGACGTCGGGATTCCCCGAACCGTGAGCCCGTCGTCGACGGCTCGTCCGATCGCCCGGATCGCGTGGGCGGCCGTCGAGCCGGTCCCGAGCCCGACCACGTCGCCGTCGTCGACCTCCTCGGCCGCCCGTTCACCGGCGCGACGTTTCGCTTCCCTGGAGCCACCCTCCGTCTTCATACGTCCTCACGCGAGCGGCGGCGGGAAAAACGTTACCGAACGCGCTACTCGAACGCTGGCTCCCGATCCTCGAGGAACGCCGCAACCCCCTCCTGTTGATCGTGGGTTCCAAAGAGGCCGGTGAACGCCCGTTTCTCGTAGTCGAGCCCGCTGGTCTGGGACCCCTCGTACCCCTGGTTGATCGACTCCTTCGCTGCTCGAATCGCGACGGCCGGCTTCGCCGCGAGCCGTTCCGCGAGTTCCGTCGTGACGGCCTCGAGTTCCTCGTCGGGGACGACCTCGCCGACGAGTCCGGCCTCGGCCGCACTCTCGGCGTCGAGTCGCTCGCCGAGGAAGATCATCCGGCGCGCGGTCTCGTCGCCGACGATCCGCGGAAGTCGCTGGGTCGCCCCCCAGCCGGGGATGATCCCCAGATCGATCTCCGTGTTACCGATGACCGCCGATTCGGCCGCGATCCGGAGATCACAGGCCAGCGCCATCTCACATCCCCCGCCGAACGCGTAGCCGTTTATCGCGGCGATCGTCGGCGCTGGAAACGACTCGAGCGCGTCGGCGACCTCGTGGCCGAGGTCGACCCACTCGCGGGCCTCCTCGGTTGGGAGATCCTGCATGTGCGCGATGTCGGCACCCGCGATGAACGCGTCGTCTCCCGAACCGGTGAGGACGAGCGCTCGAGCGTCCTCCTCGGCCGCCTCGGCGAGGGCGTCGGTCATTCCCTCGAGCGTCTCTACGTTCAACGCGTTCATCGCGTCCGGCCGGTCGATCGAAAGCGTCGCGACGTCGTCGTCGATCTCGAGTCGAACTGTCTCCCAGGACATACCGCACGGTCTGTGGGCAGGGCACAAATGGATTTGGTCGATCGACCCGTCGGGTTCGGATGTCGGAGGTGTACGCCGGAACGCGTGATACGGATTGCTGTAACGGTTTACCGGCGAAACCACAGACGGCTCGTGGTTTCGCCGGTAACGATTTACAGCAGACCGTATGACAGGAACCCGTCTGAAACGACAGACAGCGGACCGTCTCACGATGTGAGCGGCGGGCAACGGGTATTTGGGGAGGGGCGTTGGACGGTCGACATGGACGACCGTGACGCCCGTCCTCGGCGAGCGGTTCTCGCTTTCATTGCCACCGGTACGGCGGCCGTCGCGGCGGCCGGAATCGCAGGCGGCGACACCGGCGATACAGAACGGCGAACCGAAACGGAAGCCAGCGAGACGGCGGACGACTCGAGCGAGACCATGACAGTCAGAGACGCCATCGCGGTTCGATTCGACCACTGCAAGCGAGTCCACATCGAGGGAACGCATCGGTCGTTCAGCCACGCGACCGTGCTCTCGTGGGAAGCGGACGTCCTAACGCAGGGGGTGGTAGCCGAGGAGCAGTGGACGACGGTCACCGACCTCCCCGCGACGGTGGCGCTGCCGGGAGGGCCGAACGAACCCGCCCCCGCGGCCCTGCGCGGGGTTCGGATCGCGACGCGAACGGGCGAGGAGTTCACGGAAACCGCTCCCGGAAACTGCCGGGCGCTCGTCGAGCGGTATATCGAGGATCGCGACCGAGACAGCTAGTGCTTTGGCAAGCCTCCACTGCAGTAACGTCCAGCAAACCGTAATTGACGTTCGAGACGGATCCGTCGAGTGGAGGCCGTAACTCCAAGGCAGTTCGACGCGTACCCAACGTATGGCGACTCGAACGAGCGAATCACGGCTCCCCGACCCCGGATCGGTACTCCGAGCGATCGGTTTCGTCGTCTTAGTGAACGTCGTCGGGGGCGTCCCCGGAATTCTCTCGAGTCCCGACTCGGCCTGGTTCCGGAGCCTCGAGAAGCCGGCGTTTTACCCGCCGGAGCTCGCCTTCCCGGTGGCGTGGACGCTGTTGTTCGTCCTCATGGGTCTCGCGCTCTGGCTCGTCTGGCGATCCGACGCCGACGGCCGGCGGCTCGCCATCGGGTTGTTCGCCCTCCAGATGGTCTTCAACGTCGCCTGGACGCCGGCCTTTTTCTCGCTCGAGGCGCCACTGGTGGGTCTGGCCGTCATCCTGATCCTCTGGGTGTTGGTCGCCGCGACGATCGGCTCGTTCCGCCGGGTCGACCGCCGTGCGGCGGCGTTGCTCGTCCCGTACATCGCGTGGGTGACGTTCGCGGCTGTGCTCAACTTCGAAATCTGGCGGCTGAACGCGTGACTCCACACCGGCGGTAGACTCGGCCGACCGGCCGTGGCCGTCACAGCTCCGGAAGCCACCACGTGAGTCCGATCGCGACGACCGCGAGGACGGCGAGCACCAGATACCCCTCGTCGAAGAAGCCCCGTTCGGCGAACGCGCCGAACAACACCGGGCTCGCGGCCCCGATCGTCATGTAGAACGTCCGCAGGACGCCGAGCCCGGTCCCCTTCATGTCCTGGGGGAAGGCGGCGGTCATGTACGGCAGCGTGATCGTCCCGTAGCCGAGGATGCTCGAGAGCAGTACCGTCCCCGCCACGAGGGGCCAGAACCCCTCGAGAAACGGAAGAGCGGCGAGTGCGACCGCCACGATCCCGAGGACGACCGGGAGCGAACGCCGCGCACCGATTCGGTCGTACACGCCGCCAGTGAGGGGCTGAACGACGATTCCGAGCGCGAAAAAGGCGCTGAACAGCCCCGTCGCGACCGGCGCTGAGAGTTCTTTGACCTCAATCAGGTAGGTCGGGTAGAAGCCCGTAAACGCCTGCCAGACGGAGTAGGTGAGGATCTGGACCGCCGTCACGACGACGATCGGTCGTCGCCGTAGCTGTGAGGCGACGTACTGGAGGGTGTCTCTCGAGATGGCGTCGACGGCGCTCGTCTCGCCCGACGTTCGTCCGGGGACGGCGTACCACAGCAGAAGTGCCGTGAGGCCGAACGCGGGGACGGACAGCCAGAAGCCGTACTGCCAGGCGAGCGTCGTCGCGATTGCGCCGGCTGCAAGCGGGAGGACGGCGTTGCCGACTTCACCCGCCGCCAGTGTGATACCGATCGCGGCCCCCTCGTGTTCGGGGAAGACGTCCGAGAGGATGGTGAACCTGGCGACGCCGTACAGCGCGGTCCCGAACCCAAACGCGGCTGTCGCGACGAAGACGAGGGTGCCGGAGTCGACGGCCGCGACGGCCCCGAGCGCAACCGCCGAGACGAGCGTGCTCGCGACGAGGACGTTCCCCTCACCGATTCGGTCCGAGAGGACGCCACCGGGAAGCTGTCCGAGCGCGTACGCGAGCCAGAGCACCGACAACAGGACGCCGGCCCCCGTCAGTCCCAGCCCGAGATCCGATTGGAGAAACGGCAACAACACGGGGTAGGCGAGTCGAACGCCGATCGAGAGGAACCAGCCGGCTGCAACGGCGAACAGGATCTTCCCGCGCCCCTCCGACAGGATCTCCCTCACCGTCGACGCTCGCTCGAGGCCCACTAGTCTGGACACGGTGGTAGTGGCGCTTGGGTGGCGACCGCTATGAGGGCTGCACAACGGTACGGCCTTGCCGATATCGGGGGTACTCTTTCGTTGCAGTAGTCTTTGACGTCGCTCGCCGACCGACTATCCGTTCGTCGAAACACGGTTAGACGGGGACGAACTCGAGGGCGAGCCAGGCGAGTACGGCGGCGTAGATGGGGATCGTCAGGTTGTCGTCGACGATGAAGTCGCCGATCCGTACCGTGATTCCGTCGGCGACGGTCGCACCCAGCGCTGCGGCCACGATAGCGGCCGGGTTCGCGAGAAACGGCGCGGCGATCGCTCCCGAGACGACGAACATCGTGGCGAGCACTTTCGGACTCTTGACTCGTCTGAGCGAGTCGTCGGAGACCGCGCCGCTGATCGGATCACCCAGCGCCAGCATCAACATCGCCGGCAGCGCGATCGCCGGTGGAAAGACCACCACGACGATCGTCATGCTCACCATGTAGTAGCCGTAGCCGGCGAACTGATCCTGCTCGTACTCCCGCGTGAGTTTGTCGTAGAGCCACCACTCGAGGCCGACGCGAAGCCGGAGGAACTCGAGACCGATGGCACCGACCGCGAGGACGACCATCAGGACGCGGAAGTACTGCCAGGTGAGGCCGACCTCGAGATAGTTCGCGAGCAGATAGAGTGCGACGAGTCCGGAGCCGCTCGCGTGGACGAGTCGCCGCTTGAGTTCGTCAGCCATCGCTGTCCGTGTCTTCCGTCGAAGGACGTGACCTTCAGTCCGTCGGTTATCTCCGCCCGCTGGGTCGTTTTCGAGTGGGGCCCGGCTATCCCATCGGGGTTTTCACTGTTGTCCGTCGGCGCCGTGGGCCGGAGACGGCCGCGATCTTCCGAGATGGCAGGACGGTAATCCGTCCCAGCGACTACGACCGCTCGACCCAACGGATTTTACCGCTTTCAGAACAACAGTTCAATATGACTGAGGGGAATGGATCCGAGTACGGGGGGGATCGCTCCCGACCACCCGATCGATCGGCCGAGTCGGGCCGCCGATCGTCGGCAATCGAAACCGAGTACGAAACCATCTTCGATACCGTCGACGACGCGGTGTTTCTCGTCGACGTCGGTCACGATGGGTCTGCATACACCTTCACGTTTCGCCGCAACAACCGTGCCCACGAAGCGCTCACCGGTCTGTCAACCGAAGCGATTCAGGGGAGGCGGCCACACGAAATCCTCGGTGAGGAAGACGCTGCGACCGTCGTCACCACTTATCGCGACTGTGTCGAAAGACGGGAGACGATCGAGTACGAGGAAACGCTCGAGTACCCGACCGGGACCGTCGAGTGGCACACGAAACTCACGCCCATCGTCGAAGACGGGTCGGTAACGCAACTTGTTGGCGTTGCTCGAGACGTCACCGATCGCAACATCCACAAACGCGCACGCCAGCGTATCGAACGGCGGTTATCGCTCGCACTCGACGCCGCCGACGCCGGCGCCTGGGAGTGGGACGTCCAGTCGGGAACCGTAATCTGGAACGATTCCATGGCGGAGTTACTCGGGATCGAACCCAGTGCGTTCGAGGGGAGCTACCAGGCGTTTCTCGATCGGGTCCATCCCGAGGACCGAGACGAACTCGAACGCGTCGTCGAAACTGCCCTCGAGCGGGCGGAAGGGTTCGAACACGAGTTCAGAATCCGCCACGAATCGGGCGAGTATATCTGGAATATCACGCGGGCAGAGCTGATCACCGACGCCAGCGGGGAGCCCGATCGAATGATCGGTGTCGGTATCGACATCACTGATCGCAAAGAACGGGAGCAAGAGTTAGATCGAAACAGAGAACGACTCCGAGTACTGTTCGAAAAAGCGCCGGACGGAATCGTCGTCCACGACGCCGACGGGACCGTCTACGACGTCAACGAGACGCTCGCCGACATGCTCGGATACGACCGAGACGAACTGCGCTCGATGACGGTTCCCGACTTCGAAGTCGGCGCTGACGTCGCGAAACTGCAGGACCGATGGAAGTCGATGAAACCCGGCTTGATACACAACATCGAGGTAAGCGGGGTTCATCGGCGACGAGACGGGTCGACTTACCCCGTCGACGTCTGGGTGAGCAAAGTCACGCCCGACGCGGAAGCCGAGCCGCTGTTCATCGCAATCTGTCGGGACGTAACCGAGACCGTCGAGTACGAGCGGGAGCTAGAACGGTACAAGGAACTCGTCGACAACGTCCCCGTGGGAATCTACCGGAACACGCCGGGAAAAGCGGGTGAGTTCCTCGAGGTCAACCCGGCGATGGTCGAGCTGTTCGACGCAGACTCGGCCGAGCAGTTGCTCGACCACGACGTGCGAGAACTCTACGCTGACTCGACGGAACGGCAAGCGTTCGCCGACCGTCTCGAAGCGGAGGGCCGCATTACTGAATCCGAACTGGAACTCGAGACACTTTCCGGCGAGCGGTTCTGGGGATCGGTGACGGCGATCGCTACGACCGTCGATGGAGAGACGTACTTCGACGGCGTTATCCAGGACATCACCGAGCGCACGGAGATGGAAGCAGCGCTGCGACGACGTGAGGCGCGGTTCCGGCGGATGTTCGAGCGACATAGCGCGCCAATGCTGTTGATCGATCCGGAGTCGGGTTCGATCCGGGATGCAAACGAAGCCGCTGCCGAGTTCTACGGCTACTCGACCGAAGCGCTCGCCTCGAGGAATATCGAGTCGATCAACTGTCTTTCGCCCGAGGAAGTGGCCCGGGAACGCACGCGTGCCGAACGGGAGGATCGCAACTACTTCGTCTTCGACCACGAACTGGCAAGCGGCGAGGTCCGAACGGTCGAGGTCCACTCCTCTCCCATTACGATAGACGACGACGATTTCCTCTTCTCGATCGTCCACGACATCACAGAACGGGTCGATTACGAGACACAACTCGAAGAGCAGCGGGACAACCTCAAGATTCTCAACGAGGTTGTTCGCCACGACATCCGGAACGATCTCCAGCTCGTCCACGCGTACGCCGAGATGCTCGAGGGGAACGTCACCGAGGGGATGCAAGACGAACTCGACACGGTCAGACAGAGCGCCGAAAACGCGATCGAACTCACGATGACTGCGCGCGACCTGGCCGAGGTGATGTTACAAACCGACATCGAGGACAAACGGATCTCGCTCCAGCGAACGATCGAGGAGGAGATCGCAGAGGTCAGATCGACACATCCGGAAGCGAACGTGACCGTCGAGGGAACGCTTCCCCGAACGGACGCCGTCGCCGACGACATGCTATCTGCGGTGTTTCGAAACATCCTGAAAAACGCCGTTCAGCACAACGATACGGAAACCCCGGAGATAACCGTCCGTTCCGAGACGCGCGACGATCGAGTCGCGGTTTACGTCGCCGACGACGGTCCAGGGGTTCCGGACGAACAGAAAGAGACGATCTTCGGAAAAGGCGAGAAAGGACTCGAGAGTGCGGGCACCGGGATCGGACTGTACCTCGTCGAGACCCTCGTCGACAGGTACGGTGGCGACGTCTGGGTCGAAGACAACGAGCCCGAGGGTGCCGTGTTCGTCGTCGAGTTACAGCGAGCACGCTGAGCAGCGGGAACCGAAACTGCCCGTCCGAACTGATACGGAACGGGAATCGAACCTGTCCGCCGGTTCACGAGCCGACGACAGCTCCACTCGAGCCGACTACAGCTCCTCGAAGGCCATCTCGCCGGCTCGAATCGCCGACAACGTCTCCGCGAGGGCGTCGACGGAGAGGCGCTTTTGGTCGGTCGTATCCCGCTCGCGGACAGTGACGGTCGTCTCCGTCTCTTCTACCGTCTCGTAGTCGACCGTCACGCAAAACGGCGTGCCGACCTCGTCCTGACGGCGGTAGCGCCGACCGATGTTGCCCGAGTCGTCGTAGGTCACGGAGAGACCCGCATCGCGCAGGTTGGCGACGATCTCTTCGGCGTGTGCGACGAGTTCGTCGTCGCTCTGGAGCGGGAAGACGCCGACGAAGGTTGGCGCGACCTCGGGCTCGAGTTCCAGATAGGTGCGCTCCTCGCCCGAGACCTCGTCCTCGCGGTAGGCGTGGTGGAGGACGGTGTAGACCAGCCGGTCGACGCCGAAGGAGGGTTCGACGACGTGGGGCGTGATGTGCTCGCCGGCCTCGGTCTGCTCTTCGACGGCGAAGCCGGTCTTCTCGACGGGAATATCGTGAGTCTCGCCCTCGAGGGCGATCTCGATGGTGTCTCCCTCGAACGCAGCGCGATCGCGGGCCGCGAGCGCCTCGAGTTCCGAGACGACGGCCTGGGCGTCGCCGCCGAACTCCGGTCCCAGATAACTCATGTCGGGATCGACCGTCGCGCGCTCGACGGTCTTCGGCTCGTCGTACTGCTTGAAGATCGTAAAGCGGTCGTCGGAGTACTCCTCGTGTTTCGAGAGGTCGTAGTCGCCCCGGTAGGCGAAACCGGCCATCTCGATCCAGTTCCCATCGATTTCGCTCTCGGCGTCCCAGCAATCTGCCGCGTAGTGGGCGCGCTCGCCCGAGAGGTGCTGGCGGAACCGGAACCGGTCCATGTCGACGCCCACGGAGTCGTACCATGGCTTCGCGACGCCGAGGAAGTAGGCGACCCACTCGTCGCAGATGATGCCCTCGGAGACGGCGTCGCCGATGGTCGTCTCGATCTCGGAGCCGTCCTCGCTGTTTTGCTCGCTGGCCGGGTAGAGCGTCACCTCGACGTCTGCGACGCGCTCGAGGTCTGGCTCGTCTTCTTCTGGGTCGACGAAGTACTCGAGTTCGGCCTGCGTAAATTCGCGGGTCCGGATGATCGAGCGCCGGGGACTGATCTCGTTGCGATAGGCGCGGCCGATCTGGGTGACGCCGAAGGGGAGCTGGTTGCGGGCGTACTCCTTCAGCCGGGGGAACTCGACGAAGATGCCCTGTGCGGTCTCGGGACGCAGGTAGCCTGGGTCGGAGTCGCCGGGGCCGATGTTCGTCGCGAACATGAGGTTGAATGCCTCGACGGCGACGTCCGCGAGGCCAGCGCCACACTCCGGACAGACGAGTTCGTACTCGGCGATGACCTCCTCGACCTCCGGAATGGGGAGACTCTCTGCGTCCTCGTACTCCGTATTGTCCTCGACGAGGTGGTCGGCTCGACTGCTCGCGCCACACTCTGGACACTCGATCAGCATGTCGTCGAAACCGTCGAGGTGGCCCGACGCCTCGAAGACGGGCTCGGGCATGATCGTCGGCGCGTCGATCTCCATGTTACCCTCGGCGACGGCGAAGCGGTCGCGCCAGGCGTCCTCGACGTTGCCCTTCAGGGATGCACCCTGCGGACCGAAGGTGTAGAAGCCGCCGACGCCGCCGTAGGCTCCCGAGGACTGGAAGAAGTAGCCGCGGCGCTTGGCGAGTTCGACCAGCTTCTCGCTCGTTGCTGCTGTCTCGTCTGCGTCCGTCTGTGCGTGCTCACTCATAGAGTGCCTCGAGAATGTCGACGTCCCGGACGATGCCGACGAGCTGTTCGCCGGTCACCATCGGGATCTGCTCGATGTCCTTGCTGATCATCCGCTGGGCGGCTTCCTGGACCGGGGTCTCCGCCGAGACTGTCACGACCTCCTCGGTCATGAACTCGCCGACCGGCCCGTTGGGAAGCTCGATGTCCCGCGTCGGGAGATAGCGGCTGCCGACGCCTTTGACGCCTTCCCAGGACCACTGGGAGTCCTGGTCGGGGAAGTTGTTGCCGGTCTCCTCTTCGCCCTCGACGATGCGGGCGACGTCGATGATGTCGACCTCCGTGAGGACGCCACTCATCCGGCCGTCGTCGTCGAGTGCGACCGTGTAGGGGACGTTGGCGTAGGAGAGTTCGCGTTCGGCGACCGGCAACGGCGCGCCCTCGTAGGTCGTGTTCACGTCCGTGCTCGCGTACCGTTCGACGGTCTCGTCGGTCTCCTGGTCGCCCGCCGCGATGGCGTGGACGACGTCGGTCACGGTAACGATCCCCTCGAACTCGCCGTCGACGACGGGGACGCGACGCGCGTCCTCCTCGACCATCGTTCGCGCGACGTCCGGGAGCGTGGTGTCCGCAGTCGTCGTCGGCACGTCGTCCATCAGCATGACGAGTTGGTCCTCGTCGGGCTGTTCGATCAGGACGTCTCGCGAGACCAGTCCGCGGTACTCCAGACCGTCGTCGGTCGGTTTGACGACCGGAACCGAGGAGAACGATCGCTCTTGGAGGTACTCGAGGACGTCGGATCGAGTGCCCGGTAATTCGGCGGTCACCACGTCCTCGCGAGGCGTCATCGCGTCGGCTACGTTCATATCCCCACGGTACGGCGAAAATGAGTATAAACCCAGTGTTTCCCGTGTCGTGGATGACCCCCACCGAGACCGGTCTACGGATCGGACAGTTCAATCGACGAGTTTATATGTGGGTGTGTGTGACTCTCATACATGGCGATGAACCCCCACGCCACGACCGAATGCGATACGATCGTTGGATCGATCGACTCGGCCGGTAGGAACGACCGCGACGAGTACGTCATCGCCGATATCTCGGCCGATGGCGCATGGCTCTCGATGCAGGCCGAGGCGGCACCGACGCTTTCGGCCTGGCGGTAACCGAAGCAGGGGGCGGGACTGGGGGGTCTCGTTACGTCTTTCTCGCGGCCAGCGCCCGAATCGTTCACACTCGAGGAATCGAACGTCTTCTTCGATACCGTTAGTACCGAGGAGTGAGTTGCTCGCCCATGGTCGGCCCGAAGCCGCCCGGTCGGGACGCTGGCGCTCTCTCGAGTTCCGATACCGAGGGGTCACGGTGGACGACTGCGACGCTCCTCTCGGCGCTCGTTCCGACCACGGTGGCCCGCCGAGCGATCGCAGTCTCCGTCGAGACGGACCGGGACGTCTACGAGGCAGGTGATCCCGTCGCGATCACCATCGAGTTCAAAAACCGGCTGCCGCTGTCGGTCGAGATTCCGACTCCGAGCCGACGACGCTGGGGGTGGAGCGTCGACGGCGAACTCGAGGCCACCGACGAGCGGCGGTTCGTCGCGGATCGCCCGTCGGCGTTTTCCTTCGATCGGGGCGAACGAAAACGGGCGCAGATCACCTGGAACGGGCGGTTCGAACGCACCCGCGGTCGACACGAGTCGATCGTCCCCGAACCCGGAGAGTACGAGATCCGCGCGTTCGTCGCCACCCACGAGGGGCGCTACCAGCCCGCCGCTTCGACGACGATCGAACTCGAGTGAGACGGTTTACTGTCCGTCGGTTCCGGCGCAACCGCGATCCGGGCGGCGGTTGCGCCGTTCCATCGGTCCAGGAATCCGTATGAGACCCGTTCGAGGTCGACGAATCGCCACACTGACTTACGGCTAGATCGTACTACCCGGTCGATGGATACCTCCTCGAGCGTTCGTGACGGGAGCCCGCTCGTCACGACGGCCATCGCGGTCGGCCTCGCTATTTTCGGGATCGCCGCGACCCAGCTGACGACGCTTCCGGCGTTTCTGATGGATCCGGCGTTGCTAACCTCGCCAGCCGATGCGTCGATCGCCGCGCGGACGGCCCTCATGGTACTCAACTTCCTCGGATTCGCGCTCGCCGGCGGGATCTACCTCGCGGCGACCGATCGCGGCTGGGCGTACGTCGACTGGCGAACGCCGACGAAACGAGGCTGGCTCTACGTGCTCGCCGGTATCGTCGGCAGTATCGCGTTCTACGTCGTCGTGAGTCTCCTCATCCAGACGCTCTCGTTGCCGACCACGGAGAACCAGGTGATGGAGTACATCGCCGGCGACCAGACGATGATCCTCGTCATGATCCTCATCGTCTTCTTCTTCAACGCACCTGCCGAGGAGTTTCTCTTCCGAAACGTGATCCAGAAACGCCTCTACGCGGCGTTCTCGCGCTATCAGGCCGTCGCCGTCGCGAGTCTCATCTTCGCGCTCGTTCACGTCCCAGCGTACCTCGCCGCCACCGGTGACCTCCTCTCGATCGGTCCGGAGGCGCTGCTGGCGTCTGCGGTCTCGCTCGCCGTCGTCTTCGGCGGCTCGCTCATCTTCGGCTATCTCTACGCGGAAACCGACAACCTCGTCGTCCCGACGGCCGCCCACGCCGCCTTCAACGCCTTCCAGTTCGGCCTGCTGTATCTCGCCCTCGAGTTCGACCTCGAGGTGGCCGACCCGGCACAGTCGGTGGTGGTCGACCTCGTGTTCGTGCTCTCGTAGAGCCGCGGTCGTTTTCGTCGGCCCGCGTCCGTCCTTTTAATATCGCCCGCCGGCGAGTGGTGGACATGTCTCATGCGAAGGGCGACCGCCGCGAGCGCGAACTCGTCAACGAACTCGACGAGGCGGGCTTTGCGGTGATGCGTGCGCCCGCAAGCGGCGCGGCGACCGATCGGGAACTCCCCGACGTCCTCGCGGGCGACGGCGAGGTCTTCTACGCGATCGAGGCCAAATCGAGCTCCGGTAAACCGATCTATCTCTCGGGCGAGGAGGTCGAGGCGCTGATTTACTTCGCGCAGAACTTCGGCGCGAAACCCCGAATCGGCGTCCGGTTCGACCGCGAGGACTGGTATTTCTTTCACCCCGCCGACCTCCACGTCACCGACGGCGGCAACTACCGCGTCAAAAAGGAGACGGCGATCGCCGAGGGCGTCGACTTCCCCGAGTTCGTCGGCCGCTCGGAGAAGGTGACCCTCGAGCAGATCGGCGACGCCGACGACGGCCCCGACGAGGAAATTTTGCGGGTCCTGAACGCCGTCGAACAGGGCGTGATGGACGTCGAGGAGGCCGCGGAGCTACTCGAGTAGCGAGGAGACTCGAGCGGTTACGGAGAACCGACCCGCTCGAGGCGCGTCCGCGGGAAGGTGTAGACCGTAAGCGACGACGGGACGACGCCGTTTCGTTTCACGGTGGCGTGGGGGTAGACCGCGGCGACGACGGGGACGTTCGGATCGTACGCCTCGTTGGTCTCGTACTCCGCGACGGTACAGTCGGCTGCCCGAATCTCGACGGCGTCGGCGCGGTACTCGGAGACGTCGACGACGGTGAGCCTGCTGCCGGTCTCGCGGTCCCGAACCGTCTCGCCCGGCGCGATGGCGTGGTCCGCACAGTAGAACGGGCCAGGGGCGTCGGCGCTGTCCCGATAGCGCGAGGCGGCAACGTTCTCGTCGACGAACACCGTCTCGCCACAGTCGTGGCATGCGAGGGCGACCTCGCCAGGCGGGGGCGTTCGACCTTCGGTAATCTCCATCGCGACTCGGCGAACGTGCTTGCAGCGGACGTCGCGGAAGACGTGGTCCGGACAGGTACACCGACCTGCCTCGAGGTCGACGAGGTAGGTGTGTTCGCTGGCCGATTCGACCTCGTAGAGCCCGTCGCCAAGCGACAGGACGGACATCGGCTCGGACCGCGCGCGTCGCGAGCGCTCCTCGAGGTGGTCGGGCGTCGAAACGGGAAGTGGTGCTTTCGGTGACGCTATTGTTTTCATGGGTGCGTCGGGTGTTCAAATCACGATTACAGTCGGCTGGCTATTCGGCTATACTACGCGCTCGAGGCGTATAACGGGTATGTTCGTCAGGATCGCTGATCACTCACGCGTCGTTTCACTTGGCGCGTTTTGGCGTCATCCCACCGCCACTGCGCTGTCGCCTCGCACCGATTTCACCGGTGCGATCAACGGATGGATTATAAGGGCTCGAGTCCGTTTCACAGCCTATGGGACTGCTGGACGGGCTTCGCGCCGCCCTCGGATTGCGCGCCGAGGCCGACGCCAGACGCGACGCCGACCCCGACGATCTCTTCGGGATGAGCACCGCCTACGTCACGATGGATGCCGAACTCGGCTACGAGTCGATCGGCGTCGGCGCGCTCTGTTTCTCCGGCGTCGACTCGAACAGCTTTCACGAGGCCGTCGACGAGGTCGTGGCCATCCTCGAGGCCGGTCGGGAGGAAACGGGGACCGACTTCTCCGTCTCCGAGGACGACCACGGCTACCACTGGGTAATTCTGGAGGACGCCGACACCGAGGATCTCATCACGAGCATGCACTTCGCCGCGGACACGTTCGTCGAACACGACTACGGTTCCCGGCTGCTCGCGGCCGTCTTCGGCTACGAGGACCGCCGCAGCGGCGAGCCCGCCTACTGGATCTACTCCTTCCGCCGGGGCGCGTTCTACCCCTTCGCGCCACGGTCCGGCCGCGAACGCGACTCGAGCGCCGAGTTCAAACTCGAGGCGGCCCTGGATGGCGAACTCGAGGTCGAACGCGACAAGGAGTACTGGTACCCATTGTGGCCGAGTCGACGCGGCACTCATCCCTGGGAGTGACACGATCACGCTGACGGTTCCGTTCGGCGATAGCTGATCGCGTCGTCGACACCGTCGGACGTCGGACCCATTATACCGATCCGTTCACTACGTCGACCCAGTGACCGAGTGGACCCAGTTCAAGGCCGATCGACGAAACGCCGGTATCGTTCCCGACGTCGAGGGACCGTACCGGATCGAGGAGGGGTGGACGGCCGATCTCACCGGCTCGGCCGGCTCGCCGGTTCTCGACCGCGACACCGTCTTCGTCGGGACGGATCGGGGAAACCTGTACGCACTCGAGACCGACACCGGCCGCCGCCGCTGGGTGCTCGAGACGATCGAGCCGACCGACTGGGCCCCGGTCGTTACGCGCGAACGGGTGTGTTTCGGAACGAGCGGTGGGACGGTCCGCGCGGCGGATCCGGCGACCGGCGACGAGCTGTGGAAGACCGACCTCCTAGCTCCGCTCACGACGCCGCTTTCACGCTCCGACGGTCGACTGTACGCCGGCCACGAGGACGGTCTCTCGGCGCTCGAGGCCGAGACGGGCGAACTCGTCTGGACCTTCGAAACCGACGCGCCTGTCGCCGGGACGCCCGCCGTCGACGACGATCGCGAGTGGAGCGGTGCGCGCGTCTTCGTCGGGACCCAGGACGAGACCGCTATCGCGGTCGACGCCGAGACGGGCGAGGAGTGCTGGACGGTGCCGACGGACGGCGCCGTAACTGGCGGGCCGACGGTTGCCGACGGCCGCGTCTACGTCGCCGACGACGGCGGCACCTTACTCGCACTCGGCGGTGACACCGGGCAGACGTGGTTTACCTATCAGGTTCGTGGCTCGCTCACCTCCTCGGCCACCGTTCTCGTCGACGACGAACTCGAGGACGGTGGCACGACGTTCGTCGGCGCCGACGACGGCTACCTCCACGTCACCGACACGACGTTCGGCCGGCGGAAGGTTCGGGGCTGGCTGTTCTCGAAGAAAGGGATCGGCCTCGACGGCCCGGTTAGATCGGATCCCGTGGTCGTCGGCGACGTCGTCTGTGTCGGTGACGCGACAGGTTCTCTCTACGGAATCGACGCCGAGGAGTTCGATCACCTCTGGTATCACTCCCTCGCGGCCCCGATCACGGCCACGCCTGCGGTCGGCGACCGGTCCCTCTACGTCGGCTGTGAAGACGAGCGGCTCTACCGTCTCGAGTGGACGCCCGGCGAACCGAAACCGTAGCCCCACCACCCACGGCTACTCGCTGTTTCGCGGTGCTCGCACCTGCCGAGCGCCCACTGCCTGCGCCGGCGTCCCCTTCCTATCTAACCCCTTCGATACCGTTCCAAACGCCCCGCCGCCGTGCGGCACTTTCACTTTCACTCTCCTGTTAACGAGCCTTTATGGGGTGTCCGAAACTACGTCGGAGTATGCCAGAAGCAGACCTCGAGACGCTCCCCGGCGTCGGACCGGCAACCGCGGACAAACTCCACGACGCAGGCTTCGAATCGTTCCAGAGCCTCGCCGTCGCCTCGCCCTCGGAACTCTCTAATACGGCCGACGTCGGCGAGTCGACGGCCGCCGACATCGTTCGAGCCGCCCGTGACGCCGCCGACATCGGCGGCTTCGAGACCGGTGCGACCGTTCTCGAGCGCCGAAACCAGATCGGCAAGCTGAGCTGGCACATCGACGAAGTCGACGACCTGCTGGGTGGCGGGATCGAGACCCAGTCGATCACGGAAGTGTACGGCGAGTTCGGTTCCGGTAAGTCCCAGGTCACCCACCAGATGTCCGTCAACGTCCAACTCCCCCAGGAGGTTGGCGGCCTCCACGGCAGCGCCATCTTCGTCGACTCCGAGGACACGTTCCGCCCCGAGCGAATCGACGACATGGTCCGCGGGCTGCCGGACGACGTCATCGATGCGACACTCGAGGACCGCGAGATCGAGGGATCGGCTGGCGACGAGGAGGCGATGGACGAACTCATCGAGGATGTCCTCGACAAGATCCACGTCGCGAAGGCGTTCAACTCCAATCACCAGATGTTGCTCGCCGAGAAGGCAAAGGAACTCGCGAGTGAACACGAGGAGTCGGAGTATCCCGTCCGACTGCTTGCGGTCGACTCGCTGACCGCCCACTTCCGTGCGGAGTACGTCGGCCGTGGCGAACTCGCCGACCGACAGCAGAAGCTCAACAAACACCTCCACGACCTCGATAAGGTCGGGAACCTCTACAACACAGCCGTCCTCGTCACCAACCAGGTCGCCTCGAATCCCGACTCCTTTTTCGGCGATCCGACCCAGCCGATCGGCGGTAACATCCTCGGTCACAAGTCCACGTTCCGGATCTACCTCCGCAAGTCCAAAGGCGACAAGCGGATCGTCCGGCTGGTCGACGCGCCGAACCTCGCCGACGGGGAGGCCGTTATGCGTGTTCAGGATGGCGGCCTGATGGCGGAGTAGCCTCCGACTGGTACGGACTGCTATGGGCCGTTACGGGTCGACCGAAAACGGCGACGATCGACGGCAATCAGTTGTCACAGACCGTACGAGAGTGCGCAGATACGTTTTCACGTCGAACTCGTCTGTCGTGTAGCAATCGCGAGATGACTGCTCTGTGAACACTCGACGGATCAGCACTGATCGTGTTGACCGGCGATTCACGAGCAAGAGTACGCTGACGGAAAACGACTGCGACAACAACCCGTATCAGTTCGACTCGATCAGTCTTCGGTCGTCGTCTTCTCGACCTCGAGTTCGCCGCGATAGATCTCCGCGCCGTCCTGTGCGACCTTCTCGGCGAGCACCGCACACTTGATCCGCATCGGAGAGATGTCGACGCCGAGCATGTCGACGACATCGTCGCGGTCCATCTCGAGCAGTTCGTCGACGGTTTTGCCCGTCAGTTCACTCGAGAGCATGCTCGCGGAGGCCTGGCTGATCGCACAGCCGTCTCCGGAGAAGGCGACGGCGTTGATCGTCTCGTCGTCCTCGTCGAGGCGGATGTCCATGCGAATCTCGTCGCCACACATCGGGTTCTCGCCGACGTGGCTGAAGGTGGGATCCTCGAGTTCCCCGTAGTTGCGGGGATTCTTGTAGTGGTCGAGGATCTGCTGTCTGTACATGTCCGAGCCCAGTCCCATCGTATCCCCGAATAGACCGGAGAGTTGTAAAAGGGTTCCGGGGAACGATCCCAACCCGTTACCACGATCGGTTACGTCGACGAACGATCGTGAAAAATGTGTGACGATGATCGGTTACGAAACCGGTTCGCTTCGGTTACTGGCGGCGATCGTCGTCGCCCGTATCGGAGACTCTCTCGGTGCGTCGAACGGTTGATGGTCGGTACGACCTCTCCGTCGACCCCTGGCCAGTCGGAGGATTCAGGTAGCAGGCGTCGACGATCACGACCACTCCGACGATGGCCGCAACGACCATCGCGGCCTCGAGGGACACGCCGAAGACGCCCGCCCCGACCAGTGCAACCGCGAAGACGACTGGTACGATCGCGAGCAGGAGATCGTACCGGTTCACCGCGGTGAGCACGTCGACCAAGGCGTCGAACGGATCGCGTTCGGGACGGCCGATGGTTTTCTCGTACATCGTGTCTCACCTCGGCAATCTATCGTAGACGTTCGATCCTCAAAAGCGCTGTGCGGCGTCGTCGTTCGCGTTCGTTCGTTTCCGAACCTACCGTTCGCCCGCCACTTCGGCGTCGAACTGTGCGACGAACTCGCGGACGTACGCCGCGCGCTCGTCGGCGAGTTCTCTGCCGACGTCGGTGTACATTCGTTCCGGAAGATCGAGGATCTTCCGGTGGAGGTGGTTGTACTGCGTTCGCCCAGCAGTCGTCTCGTCTTCCGCGAGGGGGATCGCTGGATCGTGGATCGGCGACCCGATCGCGCTCCCGTGGGCGAACACGCGGGCGAGACCGACCGCGCCGAGCGCGTCGAGGTTGTCCGCGTCGGAGAGCACCTTCGCCTCCGGGGTTTCGGGTTCGATCGCGTTCGAGTACCGGTGGGCGCGGATGCAGTGTTGGACTCGTTCGATCGTCTCCGAACCCGCCCCGACGTCCGCGAGGATCTCGCCGGCCTCTGTCGCCCCCCACGCCGCGTGATCGTCGATCTCGCCGCGATCCTCGCGCTCGCGGCCGATATCGTGGAGAAGTACGGCGAGTTCCACCACCCGGTCGTCGACTGGTTCGGGGTGGCGCTCACAGAGCGTCTCGGCGAGCGCTTCGACGCGCTCGACGTGGTGCCAGTCGTGGGCTGGTGGTGCCTCATCGAAGTACGAGCGAGCGCGACCACGGACTGCCTCGAGCATGGATCTCCGTTTTCGGGTGGCGTCGATAATCGTTTCGAACGGGTGACGGCCGGACAACGTCTGCTGAGGGCCGAACTCGTCGGGGTTCTACGCGTTTATCGGCCGCCGATACTGGAAGGGGCCAAGAGATCGACGAACGTTTCTCAAACGTGAACTACCCCTGCCTACTCGCCAGCAAAAGCTAGCTCCTTGAGGACGGGGGCTTAGCGCCCTACTATTCAGCTAAACAGCTGACGCGCGTCATCGAGTGCCGCAACCAACTTGTCGACTTCCGATTTCGTGTTGTAGACGTAGAAGGAGGCTCGAGTCGACGCCGCCACGCCCAGCCGATCGTGCAGTGGCTGGGTACAGTGATCGCCCGCCCGAACCGCGATCGTGTGGTCGTTCATAATCGAAGCGAGATCGTGGGCGTGGACGCCCTCTACGTTGAAACTCACCAGCCCGCCGCGGTCGGGGCCGGGCTCGGGGCCATAGATCTCGATGTCGCCTTCGCCCTCGAGTCGCTCGTAGGCGTAGCGGGCGATCTCCTCCTCGTGGGCCTGGATGCGCTCCATGCCGATCTCCTCGAGCCAGTCGATGGCGGCGACGAGGCCGACGGCTTCGGCGATTGGGGGCGTGCCGGGTTCGAACTTCCAGGGAAGGTCGCCCCACGTCGACTCCTCGAAGGTGACCTTGCGGATCATCCCGCCGCCGTAGAGGTAGGGATCCATCTCCTCGAGCAGGTCCTGCTTGCCGTAGAGGACGCCGATGCCGGTCGGGCCAGCCATCTTGTGCCCCGAGAAGGCGTAGAAGTCGGCGTCGATCTCGCTGACGTCGACCGGGCGGTTGGGGACGGCCTGTGCGCCGTCGATGAACGACAGCGCGTCGTGTTCGTGGGCAAGTTCGGTGAGTTCGGCGACTGGGTTGACGGTGCCGAGCGTGTTCGAGACGTGGACCGCCGAGACGATGGCGGCGTCGTCGTCGATCAGTTCGCGGGCGTGGTCCATATCGAGGCGGCCATCGTCGTCGACCCGGATGTACTCGACGTCCGCACCCGTCTGGTGGCCGATCTGTTGCCAGGTGACGAGCGAGGCGTGGTGTTCCATCTCCGTCAGCACGACGCGGTCGCCGGGCCCGAGTTCGTTCAGCCCCCAGGCGTAGGCGACCAGATTCTCGCTTTCGGTCGTGTTCTTCGTGAAGATGACCTCCTCGCGGCCGTCGGCGCCGATGAAGTCGGCGACGCGGTCGTGGGCTTCCTCGTAGGCGATCGAGGCCTCCTGGCTCAGGTGGTGGATACCGCGGTGGATGTTGGCGTTGTACTCGCGATAGTAGTCGCTCATCGCGTCGACGACGGGATCTGGCGTCTGGGTCGTCGCCGCGTTGTCGAGGTAGACGACCTGTTGGCCGTCGAACTCCCGCTCGAGAATGGGGAACTCCTCGCGGATGGCCGCGACGTCGAGCGACTCGAGGTTCTGCTGACTCATTGGCGACTAGCAAGGGCCCGACACAAAACACTCCTTCGGTCCCCACGAGGAATCGTCTCCGTGACGGCCTCGATCAGTACATCCGCAACAGCTGTGCGTGATGGGTTCCGTCGACCTCGAGGACGTTCTCGGCCTGAATAAAGCCCTCGTCGATGGCGAGTTCGACCGCTCGCGTCCCGACGATGTTGGCGACGGTCGCCCTCGCTAAGCTGTCGACCACCGCGGCTTCGTCGGCCGATTCGCCACCGTAGAACTCCTCGGTGACTGTAAGCGATAGCTCTCCCTCCTCGAACGTCTCACCGAGGACGTCGTCGTCGCAGATCGCCACCAGCAACCCCTCTGGCGTCTCTCGTTCGGTGAGGTACATCGTTACTCGAGTTCCCACTCGCGCTCGGGACCGGCGTCAACCTCCTCGGAGGTGGGTGTCCCTCCGTGCATCTCCTCTCGTTGCTCCATCACTCGCTGTTCGGCTCGCTCGCGCATCTCGTTTGCTTCCTCGGCGATCTCTTCGGCCTCCTCGTACTCGCCTAAGTCCTCGAGGATGCGGGCTTTCTCCTCCAAGATTTTTCCGTTGCGCATGCCGAGGCGGATCGCGTTGTCGATACAGTGCAGTGCCTCCTCGGAGAGCCCCCGTTCCGAGAGGAAAAAGGCCCGGTTGAACCAGCCCTCGGCGAATCGGTCGTCGATCTCGACGGCGCGTTCGGCGTGCTCTAAGGCCTGAGCCGTCTCGCCGAACTCCCAGAGCGCGTAGGCGAGGTTCGTTTCGGCCGTCGCGGCGTGTTCGCTTTCGTCGTCGATCGACAGCGCTTCGCGGTGGGCGCCGATTGCCTCGTCGTACTCCTCGAGTTCGGCGTGAGCGACGCCTTTGTTCACCCACGCTTCCTGAGCGAGTCGGTCGTCGTCGGCAAAGCGGGCGGCTCGTTCGAAGGCCGCCGTGGCCTGCTCGAAGCGGTTGATTCCCATGTAGTTGAGCCCGACGTCGAGGAGTTCCCCGGCGTCGACCTCGTCGGACGGGATATTCTGTTCGTCGAGCGTATCGGTGATGATCCGGGAGTCGACCGGATCGACCTTCGAGGGGTCGACGTCCAGTTCCGGCGGATCCAGATCGAACTCGTCGTAGGGGTCGTCGAACCCCTCCCCTTCGGAGAAGCGGTGGTCGTGATCGTCCGATCGGTCGGTCATAACTGGATGGTGGCGACGAGGGCTGTTAAGGCCTGCGACCCGCGTAGTGACGACTGTTCCATTCGTCCGACGATTCACTTCCCGATTCCGAGGAGCGACCGCAACGTTCGCGTTCGAACACCGCACTCGCCGGCGAATTCGCACCCGTCACATTTCGAACGATCGTTGATTCGTGGCGGCGGCCCATCCAGCTCTCGAACCGTCCGAAGCGCCCGCCGGTAGCGGGCTTTTCGCCGAGTCGTCAACTCGAACGAGCGAACGACGCCGTAGGCCGGATACTCGAGCCAGGCCCGGTCGACCCGCGTCTGCTCCTCCCAGGCGAGGGCTTTGGCGGCTGCGACGGCGTGGACCGACTGCGTCTCCCAGACGCCGCGTTCGGGCGGCTCGCCGGTCGAGACGAGCACCGGCTCGAGCGGATCCGCGAGCACCTTGTGGACGATCCCACGACAGTCCCGACCGGTCGCGAGGACGTCACGCGCCTCCGGGTTCCGAAGCCGATCCCAGTATCCCGCCTCCTCGAGTCGGTTCCTGGTGGCCGAAAGCGTCTCGCGGTAGCGGACGGGCGCGACGCCGATCGGTTCCGCGGCGAGCTCGCCGGGTGGCGACTCGAGCAGCTCCTCGTATCGCCGCTCGAGCTCTCGAACTGCGTCGACGCGCGGCGGCGGCTCGCGGTCGTCGTCCGCCGTTCGCCGGTAGTAACACTTCCGCGGACAGTAGGCGGCCGTCCGAAGATCGCTAAACGGGACCAGGGATCGAGTCACGAGGGGTCTGGCCGCCCGTTCCGATAAAAAGTCTCGGGGCAATTCGACGCCACTCGGGTGAGACTGTCTAGAACTCGACCTCGGTTTCCATCCCCTCGGTGGCGTCCTCGAGGCCGTCCTCGCGGACGTCCGTCGTCATGCGTGCGGTGAGTTCTGCGTCCGCGAGGAGGCTGTCGAACTCGTCCCGGTACCGGTCGTTTGCCCTCCGAGACTCGTCTTCGGCCGCGGCGACCCGCCGGTAGCGCCGGATGCGACCCTCGCTGACGCCGTACTCCTCGGCGAGGGTCGCGTCGTCTTCCTCGCGGCCGCGGATCGCCGTGAGGTCGATCTCGTCCGCGTCGTCCTCGGCGATGAGGTGAAGCGACATTCGCGCCTCGAAGATCTCCGCAGGCTCGACCCCGAACCGGCTGGCGATCTCCTCGTCGCTGTCGCCGTCGTAAAACCCCGTGGCGACGTCGCGGAGTTGCTCGTCCGAGAGCGGCGTCTCGAATGCGTATCGCTCGCGCATCTGCTCGATGACGCTCGCAATTCGCTCTTCGTCGGTCTGCTCGTCGCGCTCGAGTGAGCCACGGGTGTCCTCCTGTGACTCGGTGACGGTCTCCTCCCCGTCGGTAACGTCGGTGAAGATGTTCTTGAGCTCCTCCGTTTTTTCGTTCATGGGTGGACACTCCCGATGGGTGGCTATTTAAGCCTGTTGCCAGATAGCGTCGACTGGGAACCGATCACGAACAACGGTTATGAACTTGGTATTTGTTTACTATTTTCGCAAGACAGCGTCGGAGTTGGTCTGCGAACACGTGACAAGAATTAAGTTCCACCTCCCCTCGTAGTCGTACATGAACGCTGTTTCGCAGCTGTGGACGAACGCCTTTGCCCAGACGGAGGTGACGAGGGAGACCTACTGGGGGATCAGTTCCACCGGATACGCGGTGTTCTATCTCCTCACCGCGATCACGATCCTGGTCTTCCTTTACGGCGTCTATCGCCGGTTCGCGCGGTACGCCGATGGCGACGACGATCCGTTCGCCCGCGTCGACGAGCTGCCGCGTCGAATCGTCGCCGCGTCGAAGATCGTCCTCTCGAACGAGAAACAGTTCGACAGGGATCTCTACGGCGGGCTGATGCACGCGTTTATTCTGTGGGGCTTTCTCACCCTCCTGATCGCGACGCTGATCATCGGCTTCGAACAGTACGCCACCGAGATGCTTCTGGACCTCTCGTTCTGGCAGGGCGACTTCTACCTGGCCTACCAGTTCATTGTCGACGCGATGGGGCTTCTGTTCGTCGTCGGGATCGGCATGGCGATCTACCGGCGCTACTGGGTTCGAAACCGTCGCCTCTGGGGCCGACACACCTCGAGCGAGGACGATATCTTCATCTGGACGCTGTTCGGACTCGGCGTCGGCGGTTTCCTCCTCGAGGGGCTTCGCATCTACGCGACGGGAATGCCCGACCACGAGATCGTCAGCTTCGTCGGCTACGGGCTTGCGATGGTGTTCGAGGCGCTGGGGGTCCCGCTCGCGGGCGAGCCAGGTGTCAGCCTCTCGGCCGGCGTCGTCACCGGCGAAAACCTCCACTGGCTGGCCTGGTGGTCCCACTCCTTGCTCGCCTTTTTCTTCATCGCCTGGATCCCCTACGCCAAGCCGTTCCACATGATCTCCTCGTTCGCGAACGTCGTCACCCGCGACGAGAAGGCGGGCCGACGCCTGCCGAACGTTCCCGCGGATCTCGATGCGACCAACGCCGAGTCCATCGACGACTTCACCTGGAAGGAACTGCTCGACCAGGACGCCTGTACCAAGTGCGGGCGCTGTTCGTCGGTCTGTCCGGCCAAGGCGTCCGACCGCCCGCTCGATCCCCGCGACGTCATCCTCGACCTCAAACGCTACCGCGAATCGCTCGAGGCCGGCGGCGAGGAGCAGCCGATCGTCGCGGACGGCGGAACCTCGGTCATCGACGCGGAGACGATGGAGTCCTGTATGGCCTGTATGGCCTGCATGGACGCCTGCCCGGTCGAGATCGAACATCTCCAGTCGTTTACCCGGCTGAACCGCCAGCTCACCGATCAGGGCGATGTCGACTCGAATATGCAAGACGTCTTCCAGAACGTGATGCAAAACGGCAACACCTTCGGCGACTCCCCGCGGAATCGCGCCGACTGGGCCGACGACCTCGAGTTCGATCTCACCGACGCCCGTGAAGAGACGGTCGACTACCTCTGGTACGTCGGCGACTACCCCAGCTACGACGACCGCAACAAGCGGGTCGCCCGTTCGCTGGCGACCATCTTACAGGAAGCCGACGTTAGCTTCGGCATCCTTTTCGAGGACGAGAAGTACGACGGCAACGACGTTCGACGGGTGGGCGAGGAGTTCCTCTACGTCGAACTCGCGGGCCATCACGTCGAAACCTGGGAGGAGTGTGAGTTCGACACGATCGTCTGTACCGACCCCCACTCCTACAACACCTTCGAGAACGAGTATCCGGAGGTCGACTTCGCGGAGTTCGCCGACGACCCGATGATGCCCTTCGACTACACCGACCAGTGGAACGACGACGGCGAGATCGACGTCAAACACTGGACCCAGGTCGTCGAAGAACTCGTCCAGGACGGCAGACTCGAGCTATCGGGCGACGAACTCGAGTACACCGTCACCTACCACGATCCCTGCCACCTCGGGCGATACAACGACGAGTACGAGGCCCCACGCGACCTCATCGAGGCCACCGGCTGTGACCTCTACGAGATGCCGCGCAACCGCGCCGATTCCTTCTGTTGTGGCGGCGGTGGCGGCGGCCTCTGGATGGAGTTCGACGAGGAACCCAAACCCAGCGAGGAGCGATTGCGTGAGGCACTCTGTGACACCGACGCTGGCGGCGCAGTCGAAAAGTTCGTCGTCGCCTGCCCGATGTGCATGACGATGTACGAGGACGGCCGGAAAACCGGCGACTTCGAGGACGACCTCGAGATCGTCGACGTCGCCGAACTCGTCGTCGAGGCGATCGGGGCCCAAGCGGAGGCGAACCTCGAGGTCACCGGGGACTGACCGTCTCGAGCTACCGATTCGCTACTGTCGTCGGATCGATTCGTTCGACGACTCCGTCGAAACCGTCGTCGAAACTGAGAACGGCATCGAGATCGTTCCGTTCGACGGCGGCGATCGTACTCGCGTCGGTGAAACTCAGCGAGTGATCGTCGTACGTTTCGAACGTATCGAGTGTATCCTCGAACAGGTCCGGTGTGATCGACAACAGTTCGATTCGGTCCGGATATCGACCGCGGCCGAGGATTCGCCGCCCGATCTCCCACGCATCCTCGTAGTTGCCGGTTCGTTTCCGAGTGAGCGTTATCGCCTCGTCGACGACGTAGTCGCTCGTATAGGGTTGTCCAAACTCTCCCTCGAGAACGGCTTGCATCGCGGTCGACGCCGCCTCGTGTCTCGCCGCCGCTCGATCGTGGTGGGCAAAGAAGACGCCGGTATCGATGAATATCGTCATTCGCCGTAGAGGACGTCGTCGATGTCTTCCTCTCTCGTCTCGACGCCGGAATCGGTGGTGCCCGAGAGCCACCGGTCGATCTCCTCCTCGGAGAGCGGCTCGAACTCGTCGCGAAACGAGTCGATCAGTTCGCCTTTCGACTCGTAGCTGTCCGTGACGATCCGCTCGAGCAACTCCTGTTGAGTCACGCTTCGCCCCGTCTCCAGGCGAATTTCGGCCTGTAGTTCCTCGAGGCGGGATTTCGTCACGTCCGTCACCTTGATCGAGATGCTCATATCTGTAGTAGAACTCTCTACCAGGAAAACTATTCTGCTAGAATCGACGAGGTGGTGCTCGGACCGTCCGCCCATCTGTGGGTGTGATACGATTTACTGTCAGTCAGTTCCGACGCAACCGTCTCACGGGTTGCGGTTGCGCCGGTACACTCGGACAGCAATCCGTACGAAACACCCGTGTGGTCGCCTGTAAACCCGCCCAGACCTCCCGTCATCGTATCGCCTTAAATGACCGTTTCAGTTCCCGGACTCTCTTTGTGAGTGGCGCTCGAGGTGGCGCTATGAATCGAGTCGCCGGCCGCCTCGTGTGCCGCCTCCGCGTGGACGAACTCGAGACGAGCCTCCAGAAGCCGGCCACTACGTCGAAAAACTCGAGTCGGCCGAGTTGCTCGAGGTCGTCGAGACCTACACCGTCGAGAACGGGCGCGAGGTGACGGTGTACGAGCAGTCGAACCGAGCGGCCGTCGTCGCGACGGCGCTCACCGGCTGGACCGTCGTGGGCTGGGCGACTCGAGGGAACTCGTGGCCGGGAGTGTGACGAAAAACGTCGAGCCGCCGTCGGGTTCGGAGTCGACCCAGATCCGCCCGCCGTGGCGTTCGACGATCCGTCGGGTTAGTGCGAGCCCGATCCCGGTTCCGTCGTGTTCGTCGGCCATGTGAAGCCGCTGGAACACCTGGAAGATGCGGTCGGTTTTGGACGGATCGATCCCGATCCCGTCGTCGTCGACCGTGATCCGCCACTCGTCGCCGTCTCGCTCGGCCGTGATCTCGATCGTCGGCGGTTCGTCGCCGCTGTACTCGATCGCGTTCGACAGGAGGTTCTGGATCACTTGCCGGAGCTGACTTCGATCGCCGAGGACCTGGGGCAACGGCTCGGCGTCGATTGCAGCGCCGGACGCGTCGACCTTCAACTGGAGGTCGTCCAGAACGTCCTCGAGGACGGCATCGAGGTCGATCGGCTCGAACGAATCGCCTTGCGTGTCGACTCGCGAGTACGCGAGCAGGCCGTCGATCATCTCGCGCATCCGCTCTGCGCCGTCGACGGCGAACTCGAGAAACTCCTCGGCGTCGTCGTCGAGTTCGTCGGCGTATCGCCCCTCGATGAGCTGGAGATAGCTGGTGACCATCCGAAGCGGCTCTTGCAGGTCGTGAGAGGCGGCGTAGGCGAACTGCTCTAAGCGTTCGTTCGACTCCTCGAGTTCCTGTCGCTGTTCGATTCGCGTCGTAATGTCCCGTCCGATCCCCGCAAGCACGAGGTTTCCGTCGGGGTCCTCGAGCGAGGCCGCGACGAACTCGTACGGGATGGTCTCACCGTCTTTCGTCACCACCGTGGCCTCGACGCGTGCGCTTCCCGCGTCGAACCCGGTCTGGATCGCGTTCGCGATCGCTTCGTGCTCGCGTTCTTCGAAGAACTCGAGTGCGTGCATCGACGCGATCTCCTCGTCACTGTAGCCGGCCACCTCACAGAGACGGTGGTTCCACCGTTTTAGCTTCCCCGCCGAATCGAGGACGTAGAACACGTCGTCGATCGCGTTCAGGATGTCGTCGGTGTACTCCCGGTACTCCTCGAGCTGTCGCTCGCGCTCGCGGAGCGCTCGCTCGGCTTCCTGTCGGGGTGTGATGTCCCGGAACAGGCCGACGAAGTAGCGCTCGTCGTCGAAGACGAAGTCGTTCAACGAGATGCCGAGTGGGACCTCGTGTCCGTCCTCGTGTTGGCCCGGCAGTTCGACGTACTCCCAGTCGATGTTTCGCTCGCCCGTCTCGAGGTACCGATTCAACGCGTTCAGGTGCTGTTCCTGGAGGCGCTCGGGGATGACACTGAGTTTGCTTTCGCCGACGAGGTCCCGGGGCCCGTAGCCGAGAATCCGTTCGACGGCCGGGTTCGCGTACTGGATCTCGCTGTCCGTATCGAGGACGATGATCCCGTCCTGAAGAGCGTCGGCGAGGGCGACGAACGTCTTCGGAGGTGCCACCTCGTCGTTCTGGGCCTGCCATCCCGGGTTCGAAGTCGTCTCTTCGTCTCGTTCTGGAACCGTCTCACCGCCGGCTCGGGACCGTGGCCGCCAGTGGAGCGTTCCGACGACCACGTCGTCCGTTCCGTCACGCGGGAGGCGCTCGAGTCGCCCGTCGAACGCGGCGACGTCGCCGTCGGCGGTCCGAATCGCGAGCGAACACGACGTCGGTGTAACTCCGGCGTCTCCGTCGTTTCCGACGCCACGGTCGGTTACCGCCTCGAGTGCGTCGGGAACGTCCAAGAGAATGGACGCGAGCGGCGTTCCGCGGAGATCTTCCGCCGAATACCCCGTCCGCTCGGTAACGGATTCGGTTACCCCGAGGATCTCGCCCGTCGCCGAGAGCAGGAGGGTGGCAATGTCTCCTCGAGACGGGGGCTCCGGGGTACGGGGAGCGTCATCCCGGCTCGCGGGTGGGCCGTCGGAACGAGTCACGGGTCGGTTAGTCGACGAACCATAATAAGTTCGGCCGTGGCTCGTTCACGCCCGGCGAATCGGATTGTCGGTGATTCGAGCTATCACTGGTGGAATCGACGACCCTCCTGCTGGCTGGAAAACGCCAAAGAGAGTTAGAGAACGGGTCGGGTTGGGTAGTTTACTCGAGGTGGATCGCCGGGCGGAACGGCTCGGCCTGGCTCGCCTTCCCCTCCGGATCGACCAGCTTGCCGCCCGCTTCTTCCGCCGCGCGTTTCGCCGCGTTCTCGGCGTAGACCGCGACGTCGGCGTCGAACTCCCGGGCGAGGAACGGGGCGGCCTCCTCGTAGACCGACAGCTCGTCGACCGACGCGAGCGTCTCGAGGGTCTCGTCGTCACGCTCGCGGACGAACGAGACGAGGTCACCGACGAGCGCGTTGACGGCGTCGCCTTTCTCGCGTAGCTGCTCGTTTTGCATGACCTCGCCCATCACCTGGCCCTGGTTCGGGCCGACGTCGATGACGGTCTCGAGGACGTCGCGTTTCCAGTCGGCGGCGACGTAGAGTCGGACCGTCTCCGGATCGGTGTCGGTGACGTCGACGATGTCGCGAACGTCTTCGAGGACGTCTTCGACCAGTCCTTCCTGGACGACGATCGTCGAGTCCTCGAACTCCGGAACGGGTTCGGGCCACGGAACGTCCTCCGCCGGCTCGCCGGTCAGACGCTCGTGGAGTTCGTTCGCCAGGAACGGGACGAACGGCGCGAGCAGTCGCAGGCGGGTCTCGAGGACCGTTCGCAACGTCCACTGGGCGCCCGGCCGCTCGAGGTCGGCGCGGCGGCGGTACCACTTGAGATACTCCTCGAAGCCGTAGAACGCCTCCTGGCTCGCGGTTCGGGTCTCGAAGCGGTCCATCGCGTCGGTCACCGAACGCACGGTCTCCTGTAACTTGGCGAGCAACCAGCGGTCGATCGTCTCGAGATCTCTCTCCCCCTCGGGGGCGTCGACGATCTCCATCGAACGGTTCCAAAACCGCGCTAACTGATCGCGCGTCGAGCCGACCTCCTCGGCGCGCCAGTCGAAGTCCTGCCAGGGCTCGGAGCTGTTGAGCAGGAAAAAGCGTACGGTGTCGGCGCCGTACTCGTCGATGGCCTCGTCGGGGAGGACGACGTGGCCCTTCGAGGAGCTCATCTTCTCGCCCTCGAGGAGGCCCATGCCCATGCTGGTGATCCCCTGGGGCCACTCCGACTTCTCGAACAGCTCGGCGTGGTGATAGAGGAAAAAGGTGAGGTGATTCGAGATCAGGTCGTTCGCCGAACACCGGAAGTCGACGGGGTACCAGTACTCCCACTCCTCGCGTAACTCGAGTGCGCGCTCGTCGGGGTCGTCCGCGGCCTCGGGGCCGTAAAACAGGGTGTCGAAGAACGCCCTGTCCATCGCCTCGGGCGGGACGTCCGCGAGTCGGTGAGCGATGGTGTAGTAGGCCATGTAGATCGTCGAGTCCGACAGGGGTTCGATGACGAACTCGTCGTCCCACGGCAGTCGCGTCCCGAGGCCGTAGTTGCGGATGCAGGGCCACTCCTCGAGCCAGTCGACGGTGTGGGTGTACTGCTCGCGAGTCGTCTCGGGAATCGCCTCGAGGTTCTCGACCGCCTCGAGGGTCTTCGCTTGCCACTCTTCGTCGTTGTACCGCAGGAACCACGTCTCCTGTTCGGCGACGACGACCTTCCCGCCGGCCCGCGAGATCACGGGCTCGGGGAAGTCGTACATCGCCGCGAACTCGCCTTGCTCCTGGAAGTGAGCTTTCAGCTCCTCACGGACGTCCTCGACGACCTCGCCGGCGAACTCGCCGTACTCCTCGTTCAAGACGCCCTGGTGGAACTCGCGGTTGTAGACTTCCTGGGTGACCGCTTTCAGGTCGGGGTCGTCTGCGGAGTCGATGCCGTGGGAGTCGACGGCGTCTTTCGCCGGAACCTCGCCGTAGTCGTCGATCGAGAGGATCGGAACCGGCTCGATGGCCTCGACGTCGGCCGGATCGATGCCGTACTCGCGCAGTCGCTCGGGATCGGCTTTCGCCACCTCGAGCGCGAGGTAGTCGTCCGGGCTGTGGGCCGGCACGGACATCACGACGCCCGTCCCGCTGTCGGGGTCGACGAACGACGCCGGGAGGACGAGCACCTCGTCGCCGGTGATCGGGTTCGTCACCGACTCACCGACGTACTCCTCGCCCGCGACCTCGCGTTCGACCGCGATCTCGTGGTCCTGTAACTCGAGTTTCTCGACGGCCTCGACGGAGACGACCCACCGTTCGCCGTCGACCGTCGCCTCGACGTACTCGCCCTCGGGATCGATGTAGGCGTTCGTGACCCCGCGGACGGTCTCGGGTCGGAGCGTCGCCATGGGGAACACCGTCTCGCCGGACTCGAATTTGACGAGCGTGTACTCCTGGTACTCGACGTCCTCGCCCTCGAGTAAGTCGTGGGTCGTCACCGGGTTCTCCTGTTCGGTGCAGTACTTGACCGGGTGTAGGCCCTTTTCGAGCAGCCCCCGCTCTTTCAGGGTTTCGTACTGCCAGGTGATGAACTTCGAGTAGCGCTCGTCGTTCGTCGTAAACTCCCGTCGCCAGTCGATCGACAGCCCCAACTGCTGCATCCCGCGCTTGTAGTGTTCCTCGATGAAGTGGCGGGCGTAGCCCATCGGCGTCTCGAGGTCGGCGAGGGTGTCCTCGGAGACGTTGTACGTGTCCCGCAGCACCGACAGCTGATCCTCCTCGCCTTTCTTGAGGCGCTCGACGGCACCGATGATCGGCGTGCCGGTGACGTGCCAGCCGATCGGAAAGAGAACGTTGTCGCCTTGCTGGCGGCGATACCGTGCGTAGACGTCCGGAACGGTGTACGTCCTGGCGTGTCCGATATGCATCCCGCCGCTCGGATACGGGTACGGAACCGTCACGAACGTGGAATCGTCTGGGTCTCGCCCGTCGGGGTCAGCCTCGTACCGCCCCGATTCGGCCCAGCGACTGCGCCACTCGGCCTCGAGTTCCTGCGGGTCGTAGCTCATGGCTCCCCGTAGTGTCGGATGGGGTAAAAGCACTACCACATCGGGCCGAACTGCGCGCGACGACGCCGCTGTCCAGATCCGCGGCCACTCGCGGGGGTCGCCCGAACCCGATCAGGGACGTCACCACGCCCGGCCGATCACTCGATGTCGATCTGTCTCGACTCCTCGCCGCTGTCGACTTTCGGGAGCTGAATCGTCAAAACGCCGTTTTCGTAGCCTGCCGAGACCTCGTCCTCTTCGACCGGCTCGGGCAGTCGAATGCGTCGGTTTGCCGTCTTGTGCGTGCGCTCACGCCGGATGTACTGCCCTTCTGCGTACTCTGTCTCGTGAGTGCGCATCGCCTCGAGTCGAAGCGTTCCTTCCGAGAGCGTCAACGAGATGTCGTCGGTCTCGTAGCCGGGGAGGTCCGCGGTGACGATGTACTCCTCGCCCGCGTCGGCGACGTCGACGGGAACCGATCCCGGCACCTGCAGTCCGCCGCTGGTCATCCCCTCCCCGACCTGCCGGCTGAGCCGATCGAGCATCTCCTCGAGTTCGTCGAACGGGTTTCCTCGCATAGCTATAGCTACGACCTCGAGGGGGATAAATTCTGCCCGCACTCGAACGACAGAACGGACTGTTCGGTTCACGGACGGGTTTTATCTCCAGCGACGGACCCGCCTTCATCTCCCGAGACAGGTCCGCCCGATTCGATCGCCTACTCCGGTGACGAGACGACCCCTTCCTCGAACGCCTCGCGGAGGACCTCCCGGGCGTGACCGTCCGGGTCGACGTCCTCGTAGGCGGCGTGAACTTCCCCGTCGGCGAGGAAAAAGGTCGTCCGCGCGGCCGCGCCGTCTCGCACGTCGACGTCGAACGCCGTGGCGAGTTCGGCGTCGGGATCCGCGAGCAGGTCGAACTCGAGGCCCTCGGCCTCGGAAAACGATCGGTGAGACTCCACGTCGTCCGTGGAGACGCCGTAGACCGCTACTCCGGCGTCCCGGTAGCTCTCGAGTTCGCGCTGGAACTGAGCGGCTTCGGTCGTACAACCCGGCGTCTCGTCGCGGGGGTAGAAGTACAGGACCGTCGGCTCCTCGAACGAGAGGGTTACCTCCTCGCCGTCCTGGTTCGGTGCCGTTACGGTCGGCGCGTCGTCGCCCGAAGCGAGTGCCATACCGGGACACCGCCAGACAGCGATAAAACGGTTGGGGCTCGAGTTGCCGGCCGGACCGGTTCGGTTGGCGACCCGTCTCGATCAGTCGACGACGTGTTCGGTATCGTAGGAGCCGAGTCGGCGAACCCAGCCGTCCTCGGAGAGTCCTTCGATCTCCTCGATCGCCTCGATCGTTCGGGACTCGTAGAGACCGGCCTCGAGGTCGATGTGGAAGACGTAGTCGCCGAGACGCCGTCCGCTCGGACGCGACTCGACGCGGGTCATGTTGATGTCCCGGTCGGCGAAGGGCTCGAGCAACTCGAGCAACAGTCCGGGGTAGTTCGCGTTCGGGTAGGCGACGAGCGTCGTCTTGCCACCACCAGTCGAGCGATCCTCGACAGGTGCGATGGCGAAAAACCGGGTCGCGTTCGAGTCCTGGTCCTGGATGTCCTCGGCGAGGACCTCGAGGGCGTTTCCGTTCTCGGCGTTCGCCGGGTGGCCGATGCCCGCGACGGAGGGGTCCTCGCGGGCGAACTCGACGCCCTGTGCCGTGCTGGCGACGGCCTCGAGGGCGACGTCGGGGTACTCGGACTCGAGGTAGCTCCGACACTGGGCGAGCGCCTGGGAGTGACTGGCGATCGTCTCGAACCCCTTGCTCTGGGCGAGTAGGGCGTGTCTGATCGGCGTGACGATCTCGCGGACGACGGCGACGTCGTACTCAGCGAGCGCGTCGAGGCTCTCGGTGACGCTTCCCTCGATGCTGTTTTCGATCGGAATCACGCCACGATCGTACTCCCCGCCAGCGACGGCGTCGACGATCGACGTGACCGACTGTCGGAAGTCGATCTCTTCGGCGTCGGCGATCGCGCGCGTCGCCCGGTGGGAGTAGGTCCCTTCGGGTCCGAGTGTGACTGCGGCCATCACCTCGCAGTTGGGTCGAGAGCGTCAAAAACGCGTGGGTTTCGACTCATACGGACTCGTGAGGTATTCGCCGCTAATGGAATACGCATACACTCGATAGCTAACCCCTGGACTGCCAGATATCCCGGCAGACCGGAACGTTCTGTACCGAGGCGGTTCCGACCACAGCCACGGCTTCATGCGAACGTTTCTACCGACGCTCCACGGTCCGACGACGAAACGAATCGGCCCTCAACTCGCAAAACGCACGCGATCGTAGATTACTCGTCCAGGTGTTCGATACCTTTCTTGGAGACGTTCGCCTCCGTGATCTCGCTTGGCATCCAGTCGGGTTTGTCGTCGGGTGCGGTCTCCTCCCAGGCCCACCCGTCGTAGATATGGACCTTGTCCGTCCCTTTCTCGCGGAGCTTGAGTTCGACGCGGTCAGCTGCATCCTCGCTGGAACCCGGCTCGAGCCGCCGGGCGGCTTTCAGCGCCGCCTGTCGTGGTGTGTTTCCCGAGAAGACACTCGACTCGTCCCCGTTCGATTCCCGCAGTGCAAAGTTTCGCTTACCGTCTTCGCGTACCATGGTTTTACCTCCGTGTCAATCCAGCACACGACCTGACATAAAGATATCCCCGAAAACCGACCGACAGCGTCGGTATATTTAAGTAGGCCCAGTTCGCTATTCCACCGCAGTATCAGTATTTTCCGTCCCGATTCCGTGCGTACTGGTTGTCCGTGGCACTTGTCCGTTCGATCGTAGAAAACACTTAAGTATATCCTACGGCGAAGTTCGTCATAGAATCCCGCGATGGTACGGAAAAAGAAGCTGAGTCCAAGCGGTGCGAAAGACGAAGACGGCAACTATCACAACGTCCACCTCAACCTCCACGAGGACGAACTCGCAGTCGCGGGGATGGACATCGGCGACGAGGTTTTCGTCCGGGTCCGGGACGGCAAGATCATTATCCAGAAAGCCGACGGAGACGACGTCGAACACGAATTCTAAGGAACGAAGTTTTGCTCTGCGGGTGCGCCTCGGCGCACCCTCGGCAAAATCTTCAAAAGAGCGCGGGCGCTCTTTTGGACCTCGCGGAGCTTCACTCCGCTCAGTTTCGATCAAAAGCACTCCTCTTTCCTCTCCGCTCGTTCCACTCGCTCCGAGTCAGTCGTCGGCCCGCTCGCTCACTTCGTTCGCTCGCGGTACGAAACGTACTGACAGCAAAACCGAGATGAGGGATTCGTGGATGTCGATCGAGCCTCTCAGCGTAGCGCCTCGAGGTCGAACTCGAAGCCGGAAACGGGCACCTCGAGGTCGTGTTCGACGAGCACCTTCGGGTGAACCTCGCCGATGACGCCGACCTCCTCACCGTCGACGACGACGGCCGCCGTTCGACCCGGGATGTAGGTCGGGTGGTCGGTTGGCGGCGTCTCGAGATCGACGTCGAACCGCCGCGCGAGTGCCTGGAGGCGGGCCTTGGCGTCCTCGTAGCCGGCCTCGTGACTGGCGAGGACGGCCCCGACGCGCCGGCGTTCGGCGACGCCGGTGTTCTCGCTGTCGTCGACCGCGGCGGTGAAGCCGATCTCCGCGAGATCCTGTGGGTAGGCGCGGTGAGTGTTTCGCTCTAAGACCATCAGCAGCGAGGGCGTCACCCACGTCCGGAGCATCGTGTAGTCCTCGCTGTATGGGCCTTTGATGGTGGGTGGATCACCCGCACCGTAGACGTCGTCGTCGGGAGCGATCTCGAGTCGATCGAAGTTCTCCGCCTCGCTGATCATGTGGAAGTTCAGCAGGTCCTCGAAGCCCAGACCCACGAGTTGCGTCCGGACGGCGTCCTCGAGACGCGAGCGTTCGTGGCGGCCGCCGACGGTGCCCACGTCGGGGTACTTCGGCTCGAGGTCGTTGAAGCCGTAGGCGCGACCGAGATCGTCGATAACGTCTAACGGATGAAGCACGTCGACACGATAGGGCGGGATCGTGACGTCGTAGACCAGATCGCCGTTCTCGTTTTCTTCTGTTTCCGCCTCGAGTCCGGAGCGCTCCGCGAGGTCGATCACTTCTTCGGAACCGAGGTCGATGCCGAGGATCGTCTCGATGCGGCCGTGGGCGACCGTCTTGGTCTTCGTCGAGAGGTCGGGACGGACCAGTTCGCGTCCGCCGGAGTCGCCATCTGGGTACTCGACCGTTACTGACTCGAGGGTCGCTCCTCGGGCCGCGAGTGCGTAACAGACAATATTGAGCATCTTGTCGATCGTCCACTGATCGGTGCCGGTCATCTCAACGAACAGATCGCGAGAATCCGTCGAGACCTCCGTGCGGCGACCGTTGATCACCGGCGGGAACGAGAATAACCCGAGATCGTCGTAGATCGCCGGATACCGCTCGTAGTCGCTGACGAGATCCGCGTACGTCTGGCCGGTCTGGTGTTCTTCGAGCACCTCTGCGGGCGTCAGCTCCCGGTCGGAATCGAGGGGGACGAACCGATCCCCGTCGGGCTCGACACCGACGTACTCGATCGTCGGGCTCCCCTCCGTCGCCGGGTTCCCCTTCATCATTGTCAGGTCGTGGATCCCGATCGCGCCCTTCGCGCGCTTTCGCCCCATCGTCGCGTGCAGTTTCTCCTGTAGTTGGATGAGCGACTCGAGGCCCTCCTCGTCGAGGTCGACGTTCCTGACGACGGCCCCCGTCACGTACGGCCGCTCGTCGGGAACGGAGTCGTCGACGACGATCGTCCATTCGGCGGCGTTCGTCGAGGGGACGTGCACGCCACGGGAATCACCGTAGTGATACCGCATCGAGCGGGCGACACCCTCGACCGAGAGCCGATCGAGCCGGTCGGGAGCGAACTCGAGTTCGAACGCGCCCTCCTCGGTTCGCCCTTCGAACTCGAGGCCGAGACCGAACAGGTCCTCTTTGAGTTCCTCGTCGCCTTTCTCCTCGCGGCCGGTCAGTTCGCGTAGTTCGTCTGGGTCGATGTCGACCGTGGGCATCAGTAGGTCACCTCCGTCTCCCGCAGCAGTTTCAGATCACACAGCGTCCCGTGGATGTCGCGGATGTCCTCGAAGCCGTACATGAGCATGAGCAACCGCTCGAGTGCGAGCCCCCAGGCCATCACGTCGCACTCTACTCCGAGTGGCTCGAGCATCTCCTCGCGGAAGATCCCCGAATTGCCGATCTCGACCAGTTCTCCGGTCGTGGGATGGGTGCCGAACAGCTCGAAGCTCGGCTCGGTGTAGGGGTTGTAGTGGGGTTTGAACTCGATGTCCGTGATCCCGAACTGGGCGTAGAACTCCTCGAAGGTGCCCATGAGATCGCGCACCGACAGGTCCTCGGCCATCACCCACCCCTCGATCTGGAAGAACTCGAGTAAGTGGGTCGGATCGAGCGTGTCGTTGCGATACACTTTTTCGACACTGAAAAAGCGCGCTGGCGGCTCGATCTCGCCGATCTGCTCGCCGGAAAGATAGCGGGTCGACAGCGAGGTCGTGTGTCCGCGAAGCGCGAGTGCACGCGCGAAGTCCTCGTCCCACGGCGAGTGGTACCCCTCGCCGTCGTCGCCGACGCCCTCACGGTGGGCGCGCTCGACGGCGGTGACGAGATCCGCGGGAAGTTCGTCGATGTGGGTCGGCGCTTCGAGTGCGAAGCGGTCCCAGTGTGTTCTGGCTGGATGGTCCTGGGGCATGAACAGGCAGTCGTTGATCCAGAAGTCCGCGTCGACGTGGGGGCCTTCCATCTCCTGAAAGCCCATGCCGACGAGCGTCTCCTTGACGCGCTCGGCGGTTTGACGCAGGATGTGGACCCGTCCGCCCTCGAAGCGTTCGGCGTCGGCCTCGACGTTGTACTCGGCGAACTCGACGTCCTCCCACTCGCCGCTGGTCAGCAGTTCGGGGGTGACCTGGCCAACGGTCTCGGCAGTCTCGATACCCGCCATCAGCTCCGTAACGGCCAGTTCGGTGAGCGTCACCTCGCGGACGGTCGACTCCGCCCGCTCGAGCAGTCCGCGTCGCTCGAGTCCGTCGACGACCTCTCCGTCCACGTCGACGGCGTCTGCCGGGGTCTCCCCGACGTCGACGAGCGTTTCGAGTGCGCCCGCCTCGGCGTCGGCGTCGGGGTCGGCGTCGGAATCGGCGGTGATCTCGCCGCTGTCGATCGAGCCGTACCCCTTGCGGGCGTAGTTCGAGAGCGCGATGTCGACCGCCGCTCCCTCGAGTCCCGACGCGCCGATCACCCGCCCCATCTGGACGGGTTCGTCGGTTGCGCCCGCGTCGACGGCGGCCTCGTACAGCCGGACCTCGGGGAGTCGCTCGTCGGCGTAAGTCACGCCTTCGTCGGTGAGCGAGATCGTTTCGTCGACGCGTTCCTCGACGGCGACCAGCCCCTCCTCCTCGAGTTCGAAGACCGCTCCGGTGACGGTCTCGGGCGGAAGGTCTGTCGCCTCGGCGACGGCGTCGACGGACGTTGCCTCGTCCGCGCTCGCGGCCTCTAAGACCGCGGCCTGTGATTCCTTCAGTTGCATTCGCTTGTTGGTATGGCCGAGTGGCGGTCAGTTAGCGGTTCCGACTCGACGCCGGCCTGTGACCGGCGCGCTGTGGACGGTTTCGCCGTGGACGCCCGGTGTGGGCACCCACGGGTCCGCCGTCACTCGAGTTACGCGAAGAAAAAGCCGAATCCCGCTTGCGTCCGGTGTGGTCTGCTGGCGACGCGATCCGGATGGGATTCGGATACCATACGGGTGAGAATCCGCCCGTCCAGCAAAAACCTTGTGGGATTCGTTCACACGACGCCGAACCGTTCGTACGAATCGGTCGACGGTACGAAACGTGAGGCGACGCTCCGTGAGCCGACCGAAGGCCGAATCACCCGTCGGAAACTCGCGTCGTCTCGAGCGAGCCCGATCCCATCCAGACGAACCCGGACTCCTCGGCCGTCGCCTTGGCTTTCGGCAGCGCCGTCGGGTCGAACTCGTCGTCGAACTCGAGGCGCGTTTCGTCGGGTTCGGTCGCCGGAAGCTCCGGGAGGAACTCGTCGTCCTCGAGGACGCCCTCGACGGAGACCGCACCGCCCGCACCCAACGCCATTCCGAGCGCCCGGTAACGGTCGTCTTCGGTCTCCCACTCGACGCCCGACCCGAAGGAGTCGTTCGAGACGCGGGCGGTTTTCGTCGTCCCGGAGAGCGTCCCGAATCCCGTCGACTCCTCCTCGGAACCGGGCGATCCCTCGCCGCGTGCCTCGTCGGGTTCACCGCCCGTGGCTCCGGGCGAACCTGTGTCGTCGTCCGTCTCCCTCGAGTCGCCCTCGTCGCTCATTCGCGACACCGTCGGCGATCCACGGAGTTCGAACCCGTCGGTCTCGCCGGTCCCGCCCTCGTCCGCCGACGCCCACGTCGGCTCCGGCGTCGCCTCATCGCGTGACTGCTCCGTGCTCTCACCACGCGTCTCGGGCTCGCTCTCCGCCGCCGATCGGTCGGTAGCCCCGGATCGGGAGTCGGATTCGGCTTCCTCGATAAACGACGCGACGTCCTCGAGTGTCGCCTGGGAACTCTCGGTCGACGCTTTCGGATCGCCGGTCCTCACACCGACTCCGTCGCGCTCGCGCTGGCCCGCCCAGGCTGGCCACGGTTCGTCCTGGCCGTCTCCCTCTGGGGTCGATACTCGCGTTTCACTCGGAACGTACGCCTCGAGTCCGTGTTCGGGTAACAGCGGTCGGTCCACCGCTTCGATCTGCTCCCCGTAGCGTTCCAGCAGGTCCTCGAATTCGTCGCCGTCGACCAGCGCCGCACGCCACCGATCGACGCCATCGGAGAGCAAGACGAATCGAGCGCCGGTTCCGGCGAGTAACGTCTCGTCGATTCTCGCGAGGATCGCCGGCAGGTTGTCGGTTCCGAGCGGCGAGTCGGGATACTCAAGGGTCGCCTCGCGTCGCCGGCCGTTGTGGTCGACAACGCTCGCCGAGAGTCGGTCGCGCGAGACCGCCGTCGCGCAGTCGAACGACCAGCCGACGGCCTCGAAGACGCCGGCGAGTTCGGACTCGAGACTTTCCTGGGAGTACCGCGCCGAACAGGAGACGCCGCGGTCGCTCCGGGCGATCATCCGCCGGAGGACCGCCACCCGGTCCCGCCCATCCTCGAGTGCGTCGGCGAGGATCTCCTCGAGTGGGCCGTCGATCCCGCTCTCGCGTTTGATCTCGGCCGACGTGACGCCGAACGCGCCGAGGACGTCGACGCAGATCAGGAGTCCCTCGTCGCTGTCGGGAGGATCGGGGACCATCCTAGCTGACGGTTTCACGAACAGCCGTATATATCTACGTCAGACGTGGTAAGATATTGTCACTACGTGGTGAAAAATACGTTCCACAATACCACCGTTGCGCTCGAGTCCATCGAATCGGCGCGCAGGTGGTCTCGTCACCGCGGTGACTCGAGTGTCTCGTCGTCTCGGCGACCCGCGTTACCGACGTCTCGGCGACTCGAGTTCGATCTCCGCCTCCTCGAGAAGTTCTTCGGCTTCCGCGCGTTTCTCCTGGTGTTCGGCGAGGAACTCGCGCATGAGCTCGGCGGCCTGCTCCTTGCAGTCGCCACAGAGGCGCTCGCCACCGACGCACTCGTCGTAAACCAGTTTGGCGAACTCGTCGTCGTCGCCGGAGAGTAGGTAGGCGTACAGCTCGTAAACCGGACACTCGTCGGCTTTCCCGCCCTTCTCGCGCTGTTCTTCTGCGGTCTCACGGCCACCCGTCGTCGCCGATTTGACCTTGTCGTAGCCCTCTTCGGGGTCGTCGAGCAGGGAGATGTGGCTTGCCGGAATCGACGAGGACATCTTCCCGCCGGTGAGGCCGGTCATGAAGCGGTGATAGATCGACGACGGCGGCCGGAAGCCGTAACCGCCGTTGTCGACCTCGACCTCGCGGGCCAGTTCTTCGGCTTCGGCGAGGTCGATATCGAAGGCGTCGACGTGATTCTCGTAGACCCGTTTCTCGCCGTCGATGGCGTCGATCAGCGCCTCGAACGCCTCGTCGGTCGCCCGCCGGTCGAAAAATCGCGTTCGGGGGCGGATCGGCTCCATCCCCGCTTCCTCGAGTTTCGTCAGCACCGAACGCAGGGTGTCCGCGTCGGTCTCGAGGTCGGCGAGCGGCGTCTCGGCGAGCGCCTCGGCGACGTGGGTACACCGTAGCTGGTCGTCGTCGAACTCGGCGGGCTCGAGTCGCTCGTAGAACTCGACGACGAGAGCGCGTTCGTCGGGCTCGAGTTCGAAGCTGGCGTAGGCCTTCGAGACCTTGAAAAAGCGCATCCGCTCGGCCAGATCCCGTGCCAGCCGGACGTGGGGATCCTGGTCGGGACCGACGGGGATCACCGTCGGCTTGGGTTCCTCGAGTTGCGGATAGAGGATATCGGCCATCTGGGTGACGACCGACTGCATGTGTGAGACGTCGGTCTCGCCGTCGAAGCCGTAGATCGACTGGAACTCCGAGAAGTTGGCCTCCGCGCCGAGTTCGAACGCCAGGTCCTGGACTTCCCGGTTTTCGGACTGGCGGTAGAGCGTCCCCTCCTCGGGGTCGAAGCCGAGTGCGAGCAACGAGAGGAGGTAACTCCGGGCGTGCTCGTCGATCTCCTCCCAGCTCATCCCGCGGGCGGCGTGGGCCTCAAGGTCGGCGATCAGACCGTAGGCGTCCGCGCCCTGCTGTTGGTGCCAGATGATTTCGTCGAAGACGAGCTTGTGGCCGATGTGAGGGTCCCCCGTCGGCATGAAGCCCGAGAGAACGGCCGCGGGTTCGTCCTCGCGCATCGCCTCGGCGACCGGGCGGTAGTCGCGGTGGCCGAAGATGACCCCCCGACGCATCAGGTAGTGTGGATGAGGGACCTCCTCGAGTACCTCGTCGAACTCCTCGATGCCGAACTCCTCGAACAGTTTGCGGTAGTCGGAGACGCTCGAGGATCCCCAGGGGTCGAGGGCCACGTCGTCGACGGCTCCGCCGTCTGCTCGAGGGACCTTCGATCCCTCGCCGTCAGCGCCTGCTGCCCCGCCGTCGGGTAACGGTGTTCCGTCCTCGGATTCCTCGAGTGGATCGTCTCCGGTCATCACCACCGCCTTGGCGCTCCGGCGCGCAAAAACCTTCGCTTCCGTTCCGTGAGGAGTGCCTCGACGGAGACGGAACGCGGCCGACAATCGACGTGTCCGCCGCACTCGGCCCGAAGGCACGAGTGGGTACCCGGAACGCAGATCGAACGACTTCGCCGGAGCCGACGGACGACCGACGTAGCGATGCCCATCGATTTCGGTAACGAACGAGAGACGCCCGCGTTCGGCGAGCGTCCTCACCCCCCGCCGGTATCGATCGGTTCGTTTCTGGCTCGCATCTCCGCGACGCGGTCGACCGGTTCGACGCCAGCGAGGACGACGACGACGAAGACGAGATCCGTCCCGGGACGGGGTGCGTCGCCGCCGAGGACCTCGACCGACCCCGTCGTCGACTCGATCGTCTTCCGGGCGTCGGTGATCGCCCGCCGGTTGAGCCACTCGGGCGGTCCGCCGACGATCAACATCCCACGGTCGGCGTTCTCGCGTTCACACTCGAGGGTGAGTTTGCCGCGTAACGCCTTCCCGACGGTGGTCTCGATGGCGCTGACTGCGGCGGCGGTGTCGACCGACGGCTCCGTCGAGAACAGCCCGAGCCCGAACCGGGAGCCGCTCTCGGCTTCGACCCGCTGTTCGCCGTAGCCAAGTGTCACCAGGTCCGTTCCGTCTCCGAGGATCCGCCCGACGTCGTTTGCGTCGATGACGGTTTCGGCCTCCGGCGTCGCCGTCTCGTCGCGTACGTCCGCGGTCGCGCCGAAAAACGCCGCGACGCGCGTTGCGATCTCCTGGTTGAGCCGATCGTGGCCCTCGACGAGGCGTTCGCCGGGTTTCAACCAGGGCTCGTTGTCGAAACAGATGATCGCGTTCGCGAGCCCATCGAGGGACTCGAGCGTTCGGATCGCGTTCTCCTCGGCGAGCGGACGGGTTATCGGCTCCGGCTCCACTTCGTCTTCGTCCCCGTCTCCGTCATCGCCGCCGGAACCGGTGACGTCCTCGTCGGTGACACTACCGGCGTTCGGCGCTCGCCGCAGGTCGTCGTCCGGCTCCGGGGGCGTGAGTTCGCGTTCGGCGGGCAACGTGGCGAGGGCGTACACCGGCGCGTCGTACACCGTTTGAAGCGTCGCGACTAGGTGGGGTGCCGTCCCACCGCCGGATGCTCCGCCGAGACCGACGACGACGAGAAACGCGTCGGCAATCGACGGCTGTCCCCGATCCAGCCGGCGATCGAGTTCGTCGACTGCCTCCTCGCCGACTGCCTCGCCCCGGCTCAGGTTCCCGTTGAGTCCGTTCTCGACGGTCCCGCCGTAGCAGTATCGGTGGTCCTCCGGGATCGAGAAGAGTTCCGCCAGACTGGTCGCGTCCGTGTCGAACGCGAACGCGTCGCCGACGAACGGGTGGCCGTCCGACTCGGCGTCGACGATCGCATCGGCGATCCGACACCCCGCGCCGCCGACGCCGATCACCTCGAGTTGCATACCGTCACCTATCGGCTGGTGGGGCTTTCACGTTTCCGTTCACGACCGTTTTCGCTGTGCCCCGAAACATGTCGCGCTCAGGGCGTCAACCGCTCGAGCGACCACCACTCGATCTCACCTTCGCCGACGAGCGCGAAGACCATCGTCTTGCGGACGCCGTGGGCGAGGCGAACGTCCAGTGCGAGATCCCGAGGTTCGAAGACGTAGCCGTCGGGATGGACGCGGACCAGAAGTTCGGAGTGGCCGAGATCGTCGACCGACTCGACGTCGGCGTACGTCCGAAAGTCTGCACCGAACTTGTAGCCGGTCTTGGGGACGATTCCGCGGTCGCGTAGCGCCGCGTAGACCCGAAACCGTCGCCGAAACCGCTCGCCTTCGACCTCGCGACCCCGCTGTCGGACGGTCGCCGGATCGAGATCGATCGCGCCGCGCTCGGCGAGGTAGGTCGCCTCGAGCAACGAACACTGCAGCGTCGGCCGATCGTACTCCCGGCCCTCGAGGGGCTGGCCGTAGAACGCCTCCTCATACAGCTCGAGGGGAGGATCCCAGACGACGACGCGATCGGCCAGCAGGTCGGCGCCGCACCGATCGGGGAGTTCGTTCTCGGAGCTCCCCCGCGGATCCTCTCGGCTTACGTCGAAGTAGGTAATCTCGCTCTCCTCGTCGACGACCGCCAACACGCCGTCGGAGAGGTCACTCGCCGGCACGTCGGTCCGCTCGCCGATGATCGTCAGCGCGTAGCCGATCTCCCCGTCTCCGGGCCCCTTCCCTCGGGGAAAGACGGCGAAATCGGTTTCAGGCGGGTCGTCGACCCAGGGTTCGGCGGCCGGCGAGAGATAAAAGCCCCGAGAGCGCAGGTCGGCGTAGACGAGAAATCTCACTCCGAAGCCGTCGCCGGGCTCGCGGGCGACGAACGATCGGAACTCGAGGCGATCTCCGGCGTCGTCGACGACTGCCTCGAGATCGCCCCGAAAGAGCAGGTGAGCAGCCTCGACGGGTGCCAGCGCGATCTCGTTGCCCGACAGCGGGTAGCCGTAGCCTCGCGAGTCGTGATACCGTTGGCGTGCGTCGCTGCCTACGCGGACGACGCCCGTCTCGTCGTCGTATCGCCCCTCGAGTGACATGGACGTGGCTTGGCCGGCGGACACTAAGTGGCTGTGGATCGATCGTTTCGGCTGACTATCGACCGAAAAGCCGGCCGAGAGCACCACGGCGGTCTCGTTCGAGGGCTCCGAGCCGGTACGACTCGGTCGAGTGGCGTCGTCACATCGTTACAGCAATCCGTCTCAGTCATCGCTCGCGGGTTCGGCCTCGAGCGATCGTGCCGCCGCGCGCTCGCAGGTGGCATCGAGACAGCGGACGCCGGTTCGGGTCTCGAACGTCGGTAGACCGCAGGCGCACTCGCCGTCGACGACGCCCGACGGGAGCGCGAAGCCGGTGTCGCAGTCGGGGTAGTGTTCACACCCCGCGATGAGGCCGCCACGGCGCAGGATTCGGAGGTCACCGTCGCAATCGGGTTCGGGACAGCACCACTCGCGGTCGAACGCCTCCACGACCGCGTCGTCGAGCGACTCGCAGTTCCGGTCGAGACAGACGTTGAACGCGAGGCCGCGTTCGACGCGCATTCGGGGGAGACCACAGTCGCAGTTGCTCTGGTCGGTCTTGATCGTCGCGTCCGTGGGCACACCGTAGCGGGTTCCGCAGTCGACGCAGTTGACGTCGTTCGATCGCACGAGCGCACCATCGCAGTCGGGACACGTGCCGACCGGGACGCCCGCCGCCGACGAGGGGTAGTGAGCGAACCCGTCCTGGTCGTGGGTGGCGATTCGGAGGAGTTGCTCGTCTTTCTTTGCGACGAGTGCGAAGCCGTCCGCGCGGTCGCTCGAGACGCTGTCGGCGCGGGTGAGCCACGCGACGGGCTGGTAGCCGTCGACGTCGTGGACGAGCACGGTGTTGTCGGGCTTGACCATCGTCGTCACCCGTCCGCGGTACTCCTCGCGGTCGGTTCCTTCGGCGATGACCGTACAGTCGCCTGCGAGCACGCGAATCGCGTCGTCGATCATGCCCCCGTTGGCCGCGGCTTCGTACTTAAACCCGCGTCCGTGGCTGGACGACCGCGGCAGGAAAACGGTTGGGGGTGTATCGGAAGTAAGCGGTGTCGAGTGGTCTCGTCGTTCCTCCTGCTCGAGAGGTGATTGTACGATCGGTGTCTAAATCACCTCAGTTATTTCTGATCGGTGGTCTGAGGGGGGAATATGTGTGGGTGTTATGATTTTGTGGGATAAAAACACAAAAACAACCATCTACTGCCGATTGTAATCTCTGCTTTATTCGAACGTTGGAAACAGCATCCGTCGAGTGGACAAATAGCAATATTATAAAACTTATTTACATGCAGTGTCTCAGGATAACGCGAATGGTGGACAAGACTACCGCAGCGTCGAAAACGAGACGGAAATTCCTGGCGACCACTGGTGCAGCTGGTGCGTTGGCACTGGCAGGGTGCTCGTCGGACGGAAACGGCGGCAACGGTGGCAACGGCGGAAACGGCGGCAACGGTGGCAACGGGGATGCCGACGACGACGACCCGATCACCTGGGTGATGAACCCGGCCGAGGATACGATCGACATCGAGATCCAGTATCAGCCCCTGTTCGAACTGATCGAAGACGAGTTCGACGTCGAGATCGAAGGGCTACCGACGAGTAGCTACTCCGGAACGATGGAGCAACTCGACCGCGCCAGTGACGGCGATCGGATCTTCGCCGACACGTCGCCGGGTGCGGTCCCGAACCTCGGCCCCGAGGAGATCGACGTCGTCGGGATGCGGGAGGCCTTCGGTGCGGAGCGATACTTCGGAACGCTCGTCACCACGGCCGACAGCGGAATCACCGAGGTTGCCGACCTCGAGGGTGAAGCGGTCGCCTCGGCCGACGTCGGCTCGGTGTCGGGTGGGATGGCACCGCTGTGGATGCTCCAGGACAACGGGCTCGACATCGGTAACGCCGCCCAGGGTGGCAGTGCCGAAGACTTCGAGTGGCGAAGCGGCGTCGCACACGACCTCGCCGTCGAGGAACTCATCCAGGACGACACCATCGTCGCGGCGGGCGCAGGCGAGTTCGCGTCCATCCCGCACGTTCCGGAAGACCAGATCGAGGGCGACTTCCCGGATCTCTACGAAATTTCGCCGGAGGTCGACATCGCCGGCACGCGGGATCCGGAGCTTCGACTCCTGGACGTCTCGCCACCGATCCCGCGTGCGCCGATCGTCGTCAACACCGCCTGGGAGGAAGACCTTCGATACGACATCGAGGAGTTCATGCGCGGCGTTACCGCTGAGGAACTCGACCACGACGCCTTCGATCTCGCCGACGCACTCGACCTCGACCTGCCCGACGGCCTCCTCGAGGATTACAACGATCCGGACGCCTCGGCGGATCCGGACGAGTACGATCTTGACGACGATCAAGAAGACGATTGGCAGGCGTTCGACGATCACACGCTGTGGTTCAGCGGTATCGTCGAGGCCGACCACGACGACTACGAGCCGGTCAGGGACTTCACCGAGGACCTCGGGATTCCCCTCGACGACATATAAGGGAAGCCACAAATAATCCCACTACAAACTCAGGACAACCGATGAGCAAAATCGTCGTCGACAATCTGAGAAAAACATACGGCGAGACCGTCGCACTCGACAACATCTCGTTCGAAGTGCCGGCGGGCGAGTTCGTCATCATCCTCGGCGTCTCCGGGTCGGGGAAATCGACGCTGTTGCGGTGTATGTCCGCGCTCACCGAGCCAACCGAGGGCCAGGTCCTGGTCGACGGGGAGCCGATGACCCAGCCACGGCCGGAGCTCGCAATGATCTTCCAGCAACACAACATCGTCGGCGATATGTCGGCCTATTCGAACGCCCTCTCGGGCGGTATCAACCGCTGTGGATTCTTCGAGAGCGTCTTCCAGCTTCAGGACACCGACGAGAAACAGCGCGCACTCGAGGCGCTCGACACCGTCGGATTACTGGACGAAGCGGAACAGAAAGCCCGGCGGATGAGTGGCGGCCAACAACAGCGCGTCGGCATCGCGCGGGCGCTCACGCAACTGCCGGAGGTGTTACTGGCCGACGAGCCGGTTGCGAGTCTCGACCCTGGTAGCGCACAGGACGTGATGCAGTACCTCCAGCGGGCGGCGACCGAGCGGGAACTGACGACGTTTACCAGTCTTCACCAGGTCAACATCGCCCGCAAGTACGGCCAGCGGTTTATCGGCCTCCACGAGGGCCAGAAGGTCTTCGACGGCTATCGCGAGGATCTGACGATCGACGTGATCGACGAGATCTACGGCGATATCGACACTGAGGGGATGTTCGTCTCGGACGACGGCGACGAAACGACCCCACAGCAGTCGACGAACGAGAACCGCGAGACGGGGGCCGCACCGTGACCGACGAATCCGACGTGGATCGATCGGACGCGGCGACCGACGGCGGAACCGACCAATCGAAACGGCTCGAGTCGGCGAGTCCGGCGATCAACGAGCAGTTCGAAAACATCCGAGAAACGCGCCGGCGTCGGGCACTCGGGTGGCTCGCCGGAACCGCGGTGCTCGTGTTCATCACGCTCCAAGGGCTCGCTGCGACCGAGTTTTTCGACGACCGGACGAACTTTACCTGGAGTCACTTCGCCGACCGGATGGGGTCGTACTTCCCCAGAACGGAGTACGGCGGCGTTCCGTTTCTCGACGTCGGGAACTACTGGGAGTTCATCCGGAACAACGAACTGGTGTACGACCCCGACGTCGGTGGACTGCTCTTCCAGTTCCCGCCGAACGCCGCGGATCTGTACGCGTTCGTCTTCCAGGAACTCGGTATGTTCACGATCTTCGGCGAGGCCGGAACGACCCTCGCGATGGGGCTCGTCGGAACCATCCTGGGCTTTCCGCTCGCGTTGCTGTTCAGCGTACTCGGCTCCGAACGAGTGACGCCGTTCCCGATCAACTTCATCTTCCGCGGGATCATGTCGTTTATCCGTGCGATTCCGGCGATCATCTGGGCGCTGATCTTCGTCGCCCTCGTCGGTCTCGGCGCGGCCGCGGCGACGCTCGCGATCGGACTGAACACGATCGGAAATCTGGGTCGCCTGTTCGTCGAGGAACTCGAGGAACTCGAGGAGGGTCCGATCGAGGCGATGCAGACGACCGGGGCGAACAAGTCCCAGATCGTCTTCTTCGGGATGTTGAGCCAGGTCAAAACTTCCTTTATCGCCTGGACGCTCTACATCTTCGAGATCAACGTTCGGGCGGCCGTGACCGTCGGCGTCATCGGCGCGGGCGGGCTCGGCGCGGTCGTCGCGGCCCAGGAGAACTTCCGTGCGTTCAGCAACATGATGGCGACGCTGTTCGTCATCTTCGTGCTGATCTTCCTCGTCGAACTGTTCAGTCAGCGCCTCCGGGCGCGACTCCGATCCGACGAGGAGAAGATGAGTTGGCGCGAACTCGTCCTCGGCTTTCCCGACCGCTTTGCCCGGTCGATGCTGAAGTAACGTCGACTCACTCGAGTCGGCGGCCGTTTCGGTTCTCTCGGGTTTCTCGTGGTGCGTTCCGACTCGGCTTGTTCGCCGATCGCCTCAGTTCGAGCCGGCCGCAACGAAATCCGGGCCGATTTTGTACCAGTACCGACGAACAGGGTTCGTGGTTCGTCCAACGCTGATCGTCTACTGTGGATTGCCGGGTGTGGGGAAGTCGGCCGCCTCGGCCTATACGACCGAGCGTCTGCAGGCCGGACGCTACCGTAGCGACGAGGTACGAAAACAGCTGTTTCCAGACCCCGAGTACACCGCCGCTGAGACCGACGCGACCTACGAGGAACTACTCGAGCGCGCCCGAGCCGACCTCGAGGGTGGCTCGTCGGTCGTCCTCGACGCGACCTTCCGTACGGAGCGACTTCGTGATCGTGCGGCCGCACTCGCCCGAGAGGTGGATGCGGAGACAGTATTCACACGCGTCACCTGTGACCCCGACGTCGTCGAGCGCCGCCTCGCCGAGCGAACGAACTCCGTCAGCGATGCCGACCTCCGGGTCTACCGCCTCGTCAAGGAGTCGTTCGAGCCGCTCGAGCGCGACCACGTCGTGGTCGACAACTCCGGCCCGCTCGAGGAGACCCGCCGGCAGATCGACCGCTCGGTACTGGGCGTGGTACGCGAGCGCGCGTAATCGACCGATAGACGGCAGAGGTTTCTGGCGCGCTCCGTAGACGGCAGGAGGGTTTTGTCGGTGGCGCGCTCGAGACCACCGGTGCTAAGCCGTTGCCGTGACGAGTTCGACCATGACCACGGTCAAGGATAGCGTTCACGACTACATCGAACTCTGCCCGACGGCCGAGGCGCTTCTGGATACGGCCGCGATGCAACGACTCCGGTACGTCCGTCAGCTGAGCACCGTCCAGCTCGTTTATCCGTCGGCCAATCACACGCGATTCGAACACAGCCTCGGCGTCTATCACCTCGCCTCCCGTGCGGTCGACCAGCTCGGACTCGAGGCGGCTCTCGCGGATCGCCTGCGAGCCGCCGCGCTGGTCCACGACGTCGGTCACGGGCCGTTTGGCCACCAGACCGAGGCCGCGATCGAGCGCCACCTCGGCCGTCACCACGACGAGATCGAGTGGCTGCTCGCCGACACCGAACTCGGCGGCGTCCTCGAGGACCGCGGCCTCGATCCCCGCGAGATCGCGGCGACGGTCGACGGCCGCGGTCCGCTGGGGGAACTCGTTTCCGGTACCCTCGACGTCGACCGGATGGATTACCTGGTCCGGGACGCCCACCACACCGGCGTCCCCTACGGGACGATCGATCACTCGCGTCTGCTCTACGCGCTCCGCGTCGTCGACGGCGAACTCGCACTCGAGGACGGCACCGTCGCGACCGCCGAGAGCGCGCTCATCGCCCGGACGCTGATGAACGCGACCGTCTACCGCCACCACGTCTCCCGGATCGCCGGCGCGATGCTCGATCGGGCGAGCGAACGCCTGCTCGTCGACGACGTCGTCGACCCCGAGGCGTTCGCCCGACTCACCGACGCCGAACTGCTCGCGGCGTTCGAAGAGCACGACCCGACCGCCGACTTTGCAACCCGAATCCGGGAGCGGGACCTCTACAAGCGGGCGCTCTGGGCTCGTCGCGAGACCGTTCCCGAAGACGTCGTCGGCCTCGAGTACGACCGAACGCGTACGGTAGAGCGCGAGATCGCCGACGCTGCCGACGTCGACTCGAGCGCCGTGATCGTCGACAGCCCCTCGGAACCGACCTCGCCCGAATCCAGGGCGAAGATCCTCGTCGACGGCGACGTTCGCCGACTCGAGGAACGCTCCGCGCTGGTCGCGGGACTCGACGCTTGTGCCCGCGAAGTGTGGCGACTCGGCGTCTACGCGCCCGAAGAACACATCGAGGATGTCCGCGCGGCTGCCTCGACGATACTCGCGGTCGAGGCCGACGCCACTCGATAACGCTTTACTCGATTACGCCCCTGACCCGGGCGTATCGGACGTATCTAGCCGTTTTTCGTACTTCTCGAGCGCCTCTTCGAGCGCCTCCTCGGCGTCGATCTCGAGCGAGTCGGCCAGCGCGAACAGCGCGAACAGGGCGTCGCCGATCTCGTCGTCGGCGATATCGAGGTCCACAGGAGAGGTGCCGTAGCCCGTCGACTCGTTCGCGTCCTTTCCCAGTTCGCCGACCTCGGAGACGAGATCGAGCAGTCTAAACTCGGGTGGTACCTCGAGGTCGTGTCTCTCGACGAACTCCGCGACCGTCTGTTGTCCGTCCATACCCGATCCACCGGCGGGTCGGCCAAGAATTGCACGAATGCCGGTTAGCGGTGAGATGCCGGATCGAAACGTTCATCGGATGGCGCTCGAACCGATGTTGTCATGTACCCGTCACGCTCCGAACTCGAGGCGACGGCGATCGAGGCCTGTCTCGCCGGCGGATCGTACCTCCGGGAGGCGTACCGCTCGGAGGAAACGGAGGCCGAACGGCTCGCCCACGACGTCAAATCTAGCGCGGATACCGGCTCGGAACGCCGAATCCTCGAGGTGATCCGGTTGCACTTCCCGGATCATCGGATCGACGCCGAGGAGTCCGGCGTCCACGACGGGAGTGGCGACGGAGCGTCTTTCGAGTGGATCGTCGATCCCCTCGACGGGACGAACAACTTCGAGTCCGGACTGGCGTCGTTCGCGACGGCGATCACGGTACTCGAGGACGGAGAGCCGATCCTCGGCGTCGTGTACGTGCCGATGCTCGACGACCTGTACGTCGCCGCAGACGGTGAGGGCGTCCGGTACGACGGACGGCCGATCGGCAGCGACGACGGCGATGGTGACGACGGCGGTCGCGACGCCGACCTCGAGCCGTCGACCGCCGCCGTCGTCTCCGTCATCGGCCACGACGTCAAACGAGAGCCCGACCACGAGGCGGTCTCGGAGGCGATCAACCGCGCGCTCGAGGACCGGTGCAAACGCCGCCTCGAGAGCTGGTCCCCGACGGTTCACTGGGGGCTGCTCGCCCGCGGCCGACTGGACGGGATCGTCTGTTACCGGCCGGATCGGGAGGAACAACTGCTCGGCGAGTTGTTCGCCGCGGAGGCGGGTCTCGAGACCGACCGCGGCGAGAACTGGTTCGTCGCCGCCGGAACCGATCCGATGTTCGACGCGCTCCGGGCGATCGTCGCCGAGACGGTCGACGACTCGTCGCGGTAGCCTTTCGACGGGCGTGACGGTCGGCCGACAATAGGTGTCCGGAACAGAACACGTTTCGGTGTGTCCCCTCGAGTATCGACTATGGTCGACATCTCCGCGGAAATCGTGCTGTTCGAGGGGTTCGACGAACTCGACGCGATCGGTCCCTACGAGGTACTCGAGAACGGTGCCCAGGCCGGTGCGTCGATCGAGACCGACCTCGTGACGCTCGAGGAGACGGATCTCGTCACGGCGAGTCACGACCTCCGTGTCGAACCCGACGGAACGCTCGGCGACCCCGATCTCCTGATCGTCCCCGGCGGCGGGTGGACGACCGCCAACGAGGGCGTGCGCGCCGTCGTCGAAGATGGCGTCCTCCCCGACGCCGTCGACGAGCGCTTCACGGCCGGCGCGACGGTCGCATCGGTCTGTACGGGGGCGATGATCCTCGCCGAGGCGGGGCTGCTCGAGGGTCGGCCCGCGACGACACACCACGTCGCGGTCGACGACCTCGAGGCCACCGACGCGAACGTGGTCGACGAACGGGTCGTCGACGACGGCGACGTGCTCACTGCGGGCGGCGTCACCTCCGGTATCGACCTGGCGCTGTGGCTCCTCGAGCGGGAGTTCGGCGCGGCCGTCGCGGACGACGTGGCACGGGAGATGGCCCACGAGCGTCGCGGTGAGGTCTTCGGTTAGCGGGCCGCAAGATCGGATCGTGTAACCACCTGACCGGAAACCGGTTCGTACAGTCGACGTGGGGGGTACGCGTCGGTACGAGGAATTACGCGTCGGGGAGCGTAAACGAGAACGTCGCGCCCTCGCCGGGGGTGGAGTCGACCCAGATATCGCCGCCGTGGCGTTCGACGATCCGCTGGCAGAGCGCGAGCCCGATTCCGGTACCCGAGTACTCGTCGGGACCGTGCAGACGTCTGAACACCTCGAAGATGCGCTCCTGCCTGTCGGGTTCGATGCCGATCCCGTCGTCGGCGACGGAGACGGTCCACTCCGAGCCGCTCCGTTCGGCGGTTACGTGTATCTGTGGCGGTTCGTCTCCGCTGTACTCGATCGCGTTCGAAAGCAGGTTCTGGAACACCTGCCACAGCTGTTCTTCGTCGCCCTCGACGCGAGGCAGTTCGTCCACCGTGATCTCGGCGTCGTGATTCTCGATTTTCACCTGGAGATCCGTACGAACGTTGTCGACGATCGACTCCAGATCGACCGGCTCGAACTCGCCGCCCTGAGTTTCGACTCGAGAGTACTCGAGGAGCCCGTCGATCATCTTGCGCATTCGGTCGGCTCCGTCGACGGCGTACGCGAGAAACTCCCGCCCGTCCTCGTCGAGGGTCTCGTCGTACCGACGCTCGATAAGCTGGAGGTACGACGAGACCATCCGAAGCGGTTCCTGGAGGTCGTGTGAGGCGGCGTAGGCGAACTGCTCTAAACGCTCGTTCGACTTCTCGAGGTCGGTGACCAGCGCCTCGAGTCGCTCCTGATACTGACGACGCTCGATTGCTTCCGCGAGGACGTTGGCGACGCTCCGGACGAAGTTGACGTCTTCGTCGGTAAACTCACGGGGGGTGGTGTCGTGGGTTCCCAGGATCCCCCACGGCTCGTCGAACGATCCGATGACGACGCTGATTCCGCTGTGAACGTCGTGGGTCCGCAGGAGGTCGGGGCCGCTGAACCGCGATTCCGTCTCGAAGTTCTCGACGACGACCGGGTGATCGGTCGTCAGCGTGTACGCCGCCCGGGAATCACCTTCGACCGCGGACACCGTCGCTTCGCCGACGAGACCGTCCGTCCAGCCGACGCCCTGACGGAGCACGAGCTGGTCGTTTTCGGCGTCGAGGTCGAGCACCTTGCAGTACTCGGTGCCGAGAACGCTTGCCACCTGCCGACTCGCTTCGTGCATGAGTTCGTCGACGTCGTCCGTTTCGAGGGCGAGTTGGCCGAGGTCGGAGACGACCCGTTGCTGACGGGCCCACTGCTCGAGTGTTCGTTCCCGTTCCTTGCGCTCGGAGATGTCGCGGACGACGCCGACGCGTCCCATCTCGCCGCTGACTTCGAACAGGTCGAACCGGCTCTCGACGGTCATCGAGGTGTCGTCGGATCGGTACAGCTCTTCTTCCAGGACGGCGATCTCTTTCTCCCCCGACTCGAGTTCGGCCTGTTTTTCGTCGGCGATGTCGACGAACGTTCTGCCGAAGACGGTCTCCGCGGCGGCGCCGACGAGTTCGTCACGGCCGTATCCGGTCATCGACGCGAACGCCTCGTTCACCATCGTGAACCGGCGGTTCCCGTCGAGGACGTACATCCCGTCGTCGATGGTCTCGACGATGCGCTCGTACTGCCGTAACTTCCGCTCACGCCGTTTTTGCTCGGTAATCTCGTGGAAGTAGACCGAGAGCCCCGACTCCGACGGGTAGATGGCGTTGTAGAACCACCGATCGATCGGATCGTAGTAATCCTCGAGAATCACGGATTCCTGCGTTTCGAGGGCTTCGTACAGCGCGCTCTCGAACGAGTCGGTGAGGGAAACCTCGTCTCGGATATCCCTACCGACTGTCTCCCCATCCAGGTCCAGTACGTCCGCCGCGTGGTCGTTCAGGTAGATGAAGCGGAGCTGTTCGTCGAGGGCGTAGAAGCCATCGGAGATCCGCTCGAAGACGTCGTCGAGTTCGCTCTCCAGTTCGTCGCGCTGGCGCTCGAGCCGGTCGGTCTGGGCCTCGAGCCGTTGCTCGTACTCCCGCCGGTCGGTCATATCCCGGGTGACCTTCGTGAACCCCTCGAGTTCGCCGTCCTCGTCTCGGATCGCCGAGATCGTGACGTTGGCCCAGAACGTCGACCCGTCGGCCCGGACTCGCCACCCTTCGTCCTCGGTCGAACCGCGGCGCGCAGCCTCCGCGAGGTTGTTCTCCGGAACGCCGGCCGTACGATCGACGTCGGTGTAGAACGTCGAGAAGTGCGTATCGAGGATCTCGTCGGCCTCGTACCCCTTGATCCGTTCTGCACCCGAATTCCACGTTCGGATGTGCCCCTCGGGACCGAGCATGAAGATGGCGTACTCATCGGTTGCGTCGACGAGCGTCCGAAACTGCTCGTCAGACTGTCTTCCCACCTCTGTCGTCTCTCGTTCGTCCACGGATGGCTGCCACCAGACGCGCCCGCTCCCACCGACCTTCTTGGTCTCGAGGCAGCCGTGATCGACGAGTCGTTCCAGACGCTCGTAGGTGCTCCGACGGCCGGGGTCGACCCGTTCGGCGACCTCGGTCGTCGTCATGGGTGCTCCGCCCTCGTCGAAGAGAGCGAGCGTCTCCCGAAGCGCGTCGGTCAACTGTGGAACGGTCACTACTCCAGTTACAGGCGACGTACTCCAATAAAGCCTCCGTAGGTGGAGGGACTTCCGTCGCTCGACGACCAGTCGCCGACAAAACGGCTATACGCCCCGCTCGAGTAGCCGCCCGTAGATGCACGCAGTTCTGTTCGACATGGACGGCGTCCTCGTCGACAGCGAGGACTACTGGGTCGAGTTTCAGCGTGAGGAGATCCTCCCCGCGGCCGTCCCCGACGCGGACGTCGACGTCGCCGAAGTCACCGGCATGAACTACCGGGAGACGTACGACTACCTCGAGGAGGAGTACGGGACGGCGATAGGCCGCGAGGAGTTCGAAACCCGTTTCGAGGAGATCGCCCGCGAGATCTACCACGAGCACGTCGATATGCTGGACGGTCTCGAGGGCCTCCTCGAGCGACTCGACGACCGCGGCGTCACCACGGCGGTCGTCTCCTCCTCGCCACACGACTGGATCGACATCGTCGTAGCGCGGTTCGACCTCGCCGACGGGTTCGATCACGTCGTCAGCGCCGAGGACGTCGACGCGGCGGGCAAACCGGAACCCGACGTCTTCGAGTACGCCGCGAGCGAGGCCGGCGTCCCCGCCGAGGAGTGTGTCGTCGTCGAGGACTCCGAGAACGGCGTCGAGGCGGGTGCTCGAGCCGGATCGACCGTCGTCGCCTACCGGATCGACGCCCACGACGATCTCGATCTCTCGCCGGCCGACGAGATCGTCGACACGCCCGCCGAGTTGTGCGAGACGGTACTCGCGTTGTGCAACCGATAGAAACCGACCGTCCGCGGCGTCGTCTCCGCCCGCCTGCGCTCGAGCGGATTACGTCGATGCGCCGCCTCTCGTACGGTTTACTGTAAGTCACTTCCGGCGCAACCGCGACCCGTCCGGCGGTTGCGCCGGTAAATCGTTACAGTAATCCGTATCAGCGGACCTCGACGTGCCGACTCGCCTCGATCGGCACGAGTGGCTCCTCGGGGAACGCGACGCTGACGGTAAACTCGAGTTCCTCGGCGTCCGCGCCGAAGACGCCGACGGGGACCGTTTCCTCCTCACGGAGATACGTGCTGGTGCTCGTCATTTCGACCCCGTTGACGGTCACACGAACGCCCGCCCTGGCGGGCTCGCCGACGTTCTCGACTGTCACCTCGCAGACGTCGTTCTCGCCGGTCTCGATCGTTTCGGGGAACGATCCCCAGTCGACCTCGATGGAGGGGAGCGACTGGGCACCCTCGTAGACGCGTTCGGCAACCCCTTCCGAGAGGCCGGCGTCGACGAGCCCCGCCACGCCAGCGGTCACGACGTCGCCTGGCGTCGAGAGCCCCTCGGTCGCCAGCTTGCTTGCCCGGCCCGGCCCGACGCCGTCGATCGCCGTCAGGCCGACCGCGTCCTCGGCGACGCCGTTCTCGATTCTGGCCTCGGTTCGCTGGGCGAGGTTGGCTGCGTGCGGTCCCACAAACCGGTCGAGAAACGCTCCCAGCGCGGAGACGAGTCGGGTCGCGTTGCGCCGGATTACCCAGGCGTCGCTCCGTAACTCCGCCGGCGTGTTCCCGCTGGCCGCGCCCCGCAGGATCGCGAGGACCTTACGCTGGCCCGGCGAGAGATCCCTGGTATCCACGCCGACCAGAACTGCGTCGATCGCGTCGCGTTCGTCCTGGCGGGCCGACACCGAGTCGAACTCCGTCGCCGTCGCGACCGCCTCGAGGATCTCTTCGGTTTCCAGCCCGCTCCTGTCATCGACGACCCGATCACACAGCTCCGCGAACGTGACGGCCGTCTCGAGGTGCAGGTAGTACTTCGAGGCGAGGACGCCCCGTGGCGTCGCCTCGATCGAGAGGTCCTCGCTGGTCTCGACGAAGCCACGGTCGACCAGTTCCTCGAGGCAGTCGCGAACCCGGCCACGGAGGTCGGGAAAGTCGTACTCCTCGGGTTTGGACTGGCCGCGGACGTAATAAAAGGTCGTCTCGAGCCACGACATGACGTCCTCGACGTCGCCGATCGTCCCCATCGCGATCTCGGCGTTGAGGTGGGTCTCTAAGCTCTCTGCCAGGCGGGATTCGATCTCTTTCCCCTCCGAGAGCAGCCGACGGTACTTGTCGGCCTCCGCCGCGTCGCAGACGACCCAGCCGTAGCCGACGTCGTCGTAGCCGGGTCGACCGGCCCGCCCGAGCATCTGGAGGACGTCCAGGGGACTCATGTCGACCTCGCCCTCGAGCGGGTCGTGGAGCTTCGTATCGCGGATGACGACGCAGCGGGCGGGGAGGTTCACCCCCCAGGCGAGCGTCGACGTCGAAAAGAGGAGCTCGACCCGTCCTTGCTTGAACCACTTCTCGACGAGGTCACGGTCGTTCTTCGAGAGCCCGGCGTGGTGAAACGCTACGCCGTCGAGCACCGAGTTTCGGAGCGTGTCGTTCTCGAGTTCCTTCGAGTCGGTGTGAAAGTCGTAGTCCCCGCGTGCGCCCATCGGGACGTCGCGTTCGGCGATCTCGTCTCTGGCCTTCTTGGCCGCCTGCACCGTATCCTGTCTCGAGGCGACGAAGACGAGCGCCTGGCCGTCCTCCCGAAGGTGTGGTTCGGCGAGGTCGAGCGCCCGATAGAGCCGGCGGTACTTGTCGGCGAACGTGTTCTCGCCGTGCGTGTACGTTTTGACGCCGGCGTTCAAGTCGACGGGACGGTACTCGTCGCCGAACTCGAAGGTAGTCTCGGGGGGTGCATCGAGCCAGGCGGCTACATCGTCGACGTTGGGCATCGTCGCCGAGAGTGCGACGATTCGCGGATCACAGAGCCGTCGAAGTCGCGATATCGTCACCTCGAGGACCGATCCGCGTCGGTCGGCGTCTAACAGGTGAACCTCGTCGATGACGCAGACGTCGACGTCGGTGACGAAGTCGTAGCGCCGTGAGTCGTGTTTGCGGGTGGCCGAGTCGAGTTTCTCGGGGGTCATCACGAGGATGTCCGCTCGCCGGGCTCGGCGGGGATTGAGATCGCGCTCGCCCGTGACGACGTACACCGAGTACTCGAGGTCCTCGAAGCGGTCCCAGTCGTCTTCTTTCTCGTTCGTCAGCGCCCGCATGGGGGCGATAAACAGCGCGGTGCCGCCGTCGGCGAGTGCCTTACAGATCGCCAGTTCGGCGAGGGCGGTCTTTCCCGAGGCCGTCGGTGCGCTCGCGACGACGTTGTCCTCACGCTCGATGAGCGCGGGGAGGGCCTCGCGTTGCATCCGGTTGAACTCCTCGAAGGCGAAGGCGTCGGCAAACTCGGGAAGAACCTCGGCAACCTCCATCACACGAAAACGGGATGTGCCGGGTGAAAGGCGTTTCCTTCCGGGTCGACACCGCTCTCGGCGGGTGAAAGAACGGACGACTGTGTCGTCGTCGATCGATCAAACTTCTCGGCTGATGGCCGTCGGTGTCGGACAGTCCACGAACGGTTCGTGGTCGGCCCGACAACTCGGGACGGCGATCCGTTCTAGACCGTAATCTCGCCGTCGTTGATCTTTCCTGCCTGGAGATACGCGTCAGCCGCTGCGCCGATGTGGAACAGCGGCGAGAGGAACATCAGCAGGAACCCGATGAAAAGCAACATCGTGACGAAGACAACGATCCAGAAGACGACGTACGCCCCCAGGATGATGCCGCCGCGTTTCGTCTGGCCGTTGTAAATCTGCCCAACACCCGGAATGAAAAACGAGATAATTGCAGACAGTATCTCGTTTACTTCGTCGTTACCCGTTGTAGCTGCATTTGCCATAGTATCGTACCAGGTCCGAATACCGATGCAAACTACTTATACTCTACGGGTATGTGATATGTTTGTCGAGCTGGCGTCGTCGAAACTGCGGTTTCGAACGACGGATTCCGGTCGCGTCTACCAGTCCCGCGAGGCGACGAGCGCGACGAGTATCGCACCGACGGTCGCGAACACGAGCGGATACAGGACGCCGCCGAGAAGAACGGCGGGGACGACCGCAGGCCCCATCGTTCCGCTGGCTTCGATGCCGAAGAACGTCGCCTCCGAACTCGTCTCCGTGACGACGGCACCGAGCCCCATCACGACGACGTAGCCGACGGTGACCGGTGCCCCGACGACGACGGCCTCGCCGAGGTCGCGTGCCTCGAGGTGAGAGGCCAGTAATCCGCCGGCGCCGATGAGTACAAGCGGCGGGACGAGATAGAGTACCGTCGTACTCGTCGCGCCCGACTCGGTGATGAAGTTTACCGTCTCGGCTCGTCCGAACGAACCGATCTCGCCGCTGGCATGGACGTCGACCGCGTGGGCGTTGTAGTAGTACCAGGCGACGCCTTTCCACTCGGCGACGTTCCCGCCGAGGGATTCGTGAACCTCGCTTGCGACCGCTAGATACGTGATCAGGTAGCCGACTGCGGCGGTCAGCACGCCAACCCCCGCACTCGCCGCAATACTCGTCCCGCGCGATACCGGCTGTGCGGACGATGGCAGTTGCTGTCGTGCCATTGTACCGCTCCGGTACTCGGTTGATGTAATGGGCTTTGTGGTTTTATCGAGTGACCGTCCCCCACGATTACGCGTTCTGATCCGAGCGTTCACCGAAGCGGTTCGTCCGTCGCGCTCCCCTCGAGCCGATCGCTCAACACGCTCGAGGCGGCTGCGGGACGGGGAACGCGCTCGAACGTGAGTTCCGGATCGCCCGAGCCGGCGGTGTAGACGGTCAGGTCGCCGAACCCGAGCAGTCGGCCGAGCATCGACTGTCGCAGGCTCGTGTTCTGGATCCGGTCCAGGCGGAACTGGGTGACGTCCCGCGAGAGCACGCCCTGTTTCTTGTACAGTTCACTCGAGGTAATCACGTAGCGGGTGTTCGTCCAGACCAGGTAGCGTGCGGCCACGACCGCCGTGCCGGCGAGGGCGAGAGCGACGCCGAGAACCGTCCAGATCCCGACTCCCTCGGCTCCCGTCCAGCCGGCGACGAACAGTCCGACGATGACGACACCGATCGCGATCGGCACGCCTGCTCCCATCGCGATCGGGTGCGGTCGACTCTCCCAGACGACTTCCTCGTCGTCGCTGATGTGAAACCAGTCGGGGGTCGTGCCGAACGCCATCGGCCCGCGCTATTCCGTTGCTGGCCGTAAATCTGTCGGGGGTACGGGGTGGCTACGTGTGGAAATCGGTGCCGTTGGGCTCACCACCGACCCCGTTGTCGTCCCCTACGACTTCGCTCGCGTGCGCTTGGACGTCGAGTCCCGGACTGTAGAAATAGACGGGATCGGCGTCGGGGACAGCGAAGCCGTTCGCCTGCAACAGCGTGTTCGTCTCGACCTCGGCACTCGCCGGATAGAGCGTCCACGGTTCGTGGTCGACGCCCGTCCGCCGGAGCGTGCCGTCTGGCGCCTCGGTGAAGAAGCTGTAGCGTTCGACCAGAAACCGAGCCAGCGGATCGTCGGGCGCCGAGATTGGCGCTCCGGTCGGCCAGTAGGTCGCCTCGTACTCGGCGGGCCGCGCTCCGGGGTGGCGACGACGGCTCGAGAACGCAATCCGCCCCTCACGGGGCTCGAGGGAGATCCGCGCGTAGTAGTACGGCAGGTGATGAAAGAGCCGCGCGCCGATGACGCTCGCGACCCCCTGGGCGTCCAGATTGAAAAAGTAGACGGCGGGTTCGCCGTCGTAGGTGACGTACGTCCGGTGGTTGAGTTCGGGAAGGCGGATCCCCAGCCGCCGCGGAACGCCCGCCGGACGGACGGCCACGTTCGTGAACGGAACTGCCGAGAGCCACGCGGTTCCGTCGTGTTCGTCGACCTCGAGTCGGTCGGGCAGGTGTGCGTCGACGACGTCGGGGTCGACTGGCCAGTTCTCGAACAGCAGGTGGCGCCAACCCATCTCGAGGGGGACCATACCGTGAACTCGGGATGTCGACCAATTAACTGTATCGTCCGTTCGGCGTCTATCCGTCGGGACGGCGTTCGAACTCCGTCGAGTCCTCGGATACGTTTCACTCGATACGGCGTTGGATCAATGCAGATCGGCTGCGGTGTACCACTCAGGCTCGTCGTTTATGGCGTCTCGAGGTGAACGACGGACGCACGGATATCCGCTATGAAGGGAATCGAAGGAACGGCCGGCTTAGTAACCGGCGCCGGATCGGGAATCGGACGAGCAACTGCAAAACGGTTCGCTGCGGAAGGCGCGCAGGTAGTGGTCGCGGACATTGACGAAGACGGCGGTCACGAAACCGTCGAGCAGATCGACGACGACGGCGGCGACGCCACGTTCGTCGAAACCGACGTGACCGACGAATCCGACGTCGAGCAGATGGTCGAGGAGACGGTGGACACGTACGGCCAACTCGACTTCGCGCACAACAACGCCGGCATCGGGGCCGAGATGGTTCCGTTGACGGAACAGACCGAGGACACGTGGGACTCCCTGTACGAGATCAACCTCAAAGGCGTCTGGCGCTGTTTGAAAGAAGAAATCCCCGTCATGCTCGAACACGGCGGCGGTGCCATCGTCAACACCTCCTCGGTGTCCGGCCTGGGCGGGGACTGGAACATGACGCCGTACAACTCGACGAAACACGGCGTCGTCGGTCTCACTCGGAGCGCTGCCCTCGAGTTCGGTGGCGAGGGGATCCGGATAAATGCGGTCTGTCCCGGTGTGATCGAAACGCCGATGGTGAACGAATTACTGGAGACCGCCCCCGAAGACGTCGAGCAGATGATAATCGGTCGGCCGATGGATCGGTTCGGTCAACCGGACGAGGTCGCCAGCGCAACCGTCTGGCTCTGCTCTGACGACGCCTCGTTCATCACGGGCCATCCGCTGGCCATCGACGGCGGCGTTACGGCGCTGCACTGATCGCCGAACGCGACCGGGTTCGTGATGGCGACGATTTTTCACGGCGCGTCCCCAACGGACAGGTATGAGCAGCGTACGCAAGCCCGACTGGCTCAAGAGCCGTCCGCCGTCGGGAAGGGAGTTCGCAGACATTCGGGAGACGCTGCGCGAACGGGATCTCCACACCGTCTGTGAGGAAGCCAACTGCCCGAACCTCGGCGAGTGCTGGTCGGGGCGGTCGTCCTCGAGAAGCGGCTCGGCTGGCGAACGCGCCGGTGCAGACGGCGACCCACCCGCGGGAGAGGGGGGTGGCACCGCGACGTTCATGCTCATGGGCGATCGTTGCTCTCGAGGCTGTAACTTCTGTGACGTCGAGACGGGCGGGATGGAGCCACTCGACCCGGACGAACCCGAAAACGTCGCGGAGGCGGTCGCCGAGATCGGCCTCGACTACGTCGTCCTCACGAGCGTCGACCGCGACGACCTCCCCGACCAGGGGGCCGGCCACTTCGCCGAGACGATCCGCGAGATCAAAGCGCGCCACCCGGGCATTCTCGTCGAGGTGCTCATCCCCGACTTCCAGGGCGAGGAGCGTCTCGTTCGCAAGATCATCGACGCCGATCCGGACGTAATCGCACACAACGTTGAGACCGTTTCCCGCCTCCAGTACCCCGTGCGGGACCGCCGGGCCGGCTACGAGCAATCGCTGTCGGTCTTAGCGCAAGTCGAGCGTGAATCCGACACCTACACCAAGACCTCGATCATGCTCGGTCACGGCGAGTACGACCACGAGGTCTACCAGACTCTGGCGGACTGTCGCGAGCGCGGCGTCGACATCGTCACGCTCGGCCAGTACCTGCGGCCCTCGAGAAGTCACCTCGAGGTTCAGCGGTACGACCACCCGGACAAGTACGAGACGTGGCGTCGGGTCGCCGAAGAGGAGTTAGGGTATCTCTACTGTGCCAGCGGGCCGATGGTTCGCTCCTCGTACAAGGCCGGCGAGCTGTTCGTCGACGCCGTCCTGCGAGAGGGCAAAACCGTCGAGCAAGCGCGCGACGAGGCGCGCAGGACCGTCTGATACGGATTGCTGTCCCTGTGTACTATCCCGCCCGGAACCCGTTCTCCGGGAGCGGCGGTACTGACCGACAGCAAACCGTCTGGCCCCGTCGGTTCGACCGTCGGAACGGTCAGCGCTCCGCGATCGGTTTCGACTTTCGCGTACCACCGCCCGAGCGGCCGTCTCGTCCTCGAGCGTCTCTCCACTCGAGGTGTTGCGCTGCGGTATGGCCGGTACCTGTCGCCGAATGTACGTGTTGGGGCCGCTCGTGGGTAATTCCCGCATCTAACCCGCCACCGACTCTATATTTGTCTACCTGTCTCTCGAATCACTGTCGTCGTGTGGCAAGAATCTCATCGATAGTAAACTATATCGGGGAAAATCCTTTATCCTGAGCGATATATCATTCGGATATGTGCAGGTGGGTTCACCCGTGAGCACGATACAGCGCGACCCCCGAGAACGAGTACAGGTACTCGACGAGGCAGGTCGAGTCCTCGAGGGGGCCGACGTGCCCGACCTCTCGGAGGAGACGCTCGTCGAGATGTACGAGCAGATGCGCCTGGCCCGCCGGTTCGACGAACGGGCGGTGAGCCTCCAGCGCCAGGGGCGGATGGGGACCTATCCACCGCTGTCGGGCCAGGAGGGGTCACAGATCGCCAGCGCCCACGCCTTGGACGAGGAGGACTGGGTGTTCCCGAGCTACCGCGAGCACGGGGTTGGCCTCGTCCGCGGTCTCACCCTCGAGCGGACCTTACTGTACTGGATGGGCCACGAGCGGGGCAACTACATCCCCGAGGACGTCAACATCTTCTCGGTTGCGGTGCCCATCGCGACGCAGATCCCCCACGCGGTGGGTGCGGCGTGGGCCGCGAAACTCAGGGACGAACGCAAGGCGTTTCTCTGCTATTTCGGTGACGGCGCGACCTCCGAGGGCGATTTCCACGAGGCTCTGAATTTCGCGGGCGTCTTCGACACCCCGAACGTGTTCTTCTGTCAGAACAACCAGTGGGCGATCTCAGTCCCGAGAGAACGCCAGACGGCGAGTGCGACCCTCGCCCAGAAGGCCGAGGCCTACGGTTTCGAGGGCGTTCAGGTCGACGGGATGGACCCGCTCGCGGTGTACAAGGTCACCCGCGACGCGGTCGAGAAGGCCAAACAGTCCGACGAAACCGCCGACGAAGCGCCGGGACGGGCGACCCGGCCGACGCTGATCGAGGCCGTCCAGTACCGCTTTGGGGCACACACCACCGCCGACGACCCCTCGGTCTACCGCGACGACGACGAGGTCGAACGCTGGAAACAGAAGGACCCGATCCCGCGACTCGAGACCTACCTCCGCCAGCGGGGAATTCTGGACGACGAGCGCGTCGACGCCATCGAAGAACGGATCGAGACGGCGGTCGCCGAGGCGATCGACACCGTCGAGGGAACACAGCGGCCGGACCCCGAGGAGATTTTTGCACACGTCTACGAGGGAATGCCAAAACGATTACGTCGCCAACTCGAGTACCTCGAGACGGTTCGCGACCGACACGGCGACGACGCGCTACTGGAGGGTTAACAGATGGCAGCAGAATCGGAAAACCTCACCCTGGTACAGGCGGTTCGGGACGGATTGTACGCGGAGATGGAACGCGACGAGGACGTCATCGTCATGGGCGAAGACGTCGGGAAAAACGGCGGCGTCTTCCGCGCGACCGAGGGGCTCTATGAGGCGTTTGGCGAGGATCGCGTCGTCGACACCCCGCTGGCGGAGTCGGGAATCGTCGGAACCGCGATCGGGATGGCAGCCTACGGGATGAAGCCTGTTCCCGAGATCCAGTTCATGGGCTTTATCTACCCCGCGTTCGACCAGATCGTCTCGCACGCTGCGCGCTTGCGGACGCGTTCTCGCGCGAGATTTACGTGCCCGATGGTCGTTCGTGCGCCCTACGGCGGCGGAATTCGCGCGCCCGAACACCACTCCGAGTCGACGGAGGCGATGTTCGTCCACCAGCCCGGACTCAAGGTGGTCGTCCCCTCCACGCCGTACGACACGAAGGGGCTGTTGACGAGTGCGATCCGAGATCCGGATCCCGTGATCTTCTTAGAGCCGAAACTCATCTACCGGGCGTTTCGCGAGGAGGTCCCGAACGAGTCCTACGAGGTGCCGATCGGCGAGGCCACCGTCCGTCGCGCGGGCTCGGATATCTCCGTCTACACGTGGGGTGCGATGACTCGGCCGACGCTCGAGGCCGCGGACAATCTCGACGGCGAGATCGACGTCGAGGTGGTCGACTTACGGACGCTGTCGCCGTTAGACGAGGAGGCGATCGTCGACTCCTTCGAGAAAACCGGCCGCGCTGCCGTGGTCCACGAAGCGCCGAAAACCGGCGGGTTGGCCGGCGAGATCATCGCGACCCTCCAGGAGGAGTCGTTGCTCTATCAGGAGGCGCCAGTCGAGCGCATCACCGGCTTCGACACGCCGTTCCCACTGTACGCCCTCGAGGATTACTACCTGCCAGAAGCCGCCCGTATCGAGGACGGCATTCGGAACGCGATGGAGTTCTGAGATGGTCCGCGAGTTCCAACTCCCCGACGTCGGCGAGGGGGTCGCGGAGGGCGAACTGGTCTCGTGGCTCGTCGCAGAAGGCGACGAGGTGAGCGAGGATCAGCCGGTCGCGGAGGTCGAGACCGACAAGGCGCTGGTGGAGGTCCCGGCACCGGTCGACGGCTCGGTGCGGGAGTTGCGCTACGAGGAGGGCGACGTGATCCCCGTCGGCGAGGTGTTCGTCACGTTCGACGTCGACGGCAAACTGGAAGATCGAGAACCCGAGGCCGACCGCGCCAGCAAACCGGCCGACGTCGACGGGTCCGAGGAGACGACCGACGACGTGGGGGATACCGGCGGCGACCCCGACGCCGAGACGGGCGAGATCGAAACGCCCCAGGAACGGGTTTTCGCGCCCCCGCGAGTGAGACGGCTGGCGCGCGAGGAGGGAATCGCCCTCTCGAGACTCGAGGGAAGCGGCCCCGGCGGGCGAGTGACTACGGCCGACGTTCGGGCCGCCGCCGGTTCGGCGGGCGTCACGGAAGACGACGAGGCGGAGCCGTCGGAAACCGGATCAGCGTCGTCCGCCGATTCGGACACGTTCGAACCGGATACGGTGAAACCGGCGAGCGCGGGGGCGGAGTCCACGGGTCAGGATGCGAGTCGTGAGGCGAGTGCCGATCCGTCGCCACAGGTCGAATCGGCGGATCGCGAGCGGACGCTTGCCGCGCCCGCGACCCGTCGAATCGCTCAGGAGGAAGGCGTCGATCTCGACGCCGTTCCCGCGGCCGAACAGCGAAACGGCGAGGCGTTCGTCACTCCGGAAGCGGTCCATGAGTATGCCGGCGCCCAGCGCCGCCCACAGCAGGCCGACCACGAAGCGCTCGAGGCTTGCGAGGCGGCTGCCGGAGAGACCGAACCCGAGTTCGCCGAGGGTGAACGCGAGCGACGCGACCCCTTCAGTGGGGTGCGAAAGCGAATCGCGGAGGCGATGGTCGAATCGAAGTACAGCGCTCCACACGTCACCCACCACGACGAGGTCGACGTGACGGCCCTCGTCGAGGCCCGCGAGCGGCTCAAACCGCGAGCCGAGGAACAGGGGATTCGGCTGACGTACATGCCGTTTATCATGAAAGCCGTGGTCGCCGCGCTCGAGGAGTTCCCGGAGATGAACGCGGTGATCGACGAGGAACACGAGGAGATCGTCTACCGCGATTACTACAACCTCGGCGTGGCGACGGCCACCGACGTCGGACTGATGGTACCGGTCGTCGAGGACGCCGACCGAAAGGGCCTCTTGCAACTGTCCTCCGAGATGAACGAACTCGTCCAGAAGGCTCGAGAACGCTCGGTTTCTCCCGAGGAACTGCGAGGATCGACGTTCACCGTGACGAACGTCGGCGGTATCGGCGGCGAGTACGCGACGCCAATCTTGAACTACCCCGAGGCGGGCATCCTGGCGATCGGCGAGATCAAGCGCAAACCACGCGTTGTGACCGACGAGAGCGGAGACGAGTCGATCGAGCCACGATCCGTGTTGACACTCTCGCTGTCGTTCGACCACCGGCTTGTCGACGGTGTCGTCGGCGCGCGGTTTACGAACACCGTCATGGAGTACCTCGAGAACCCCGAACTCCTGTTGCTCGAGTGATCGCGCGGGACGACCTCTCCGGTCTCCGGCTCCCGCCAACGTCGTCCCATACCTACACAACCCCTCGCCCCGTTCGCTCGAGTAATGGTCGTTGGAGACGTCACCACCGGAACCGACGTACTGATCATCGGCGCTGGCCCCGCGGGGTACGTGGCTGCGATCCGCGCCGGACAACTCGACCTGGACGTCACGCTCGTCGAGAAGGAGGCCTACGGCGGCGCGTGTCTGAACCACGGCTGTATCCCCTCGAAGGCGTTGATCACCGCGACGGACGTCGCCCACAAGGCCCGCCACGCCGAGGAGATGGGGATCCACGCCGACCCCGCGATCGATCTCTCGGGGATGGTCGGCTGGAAGGACGACGTCGTCTCACAGCTTACGGGCGGCGTCGAGAAACTCTGTAAGGCAAACGGCGTCAACTTGCTCGAGGGAACCGCCACGTTCGTCGACGACCACACTGTTCGGGTCTCCCACAGCGGCGACGGACAGGGGTCGGAGACCCTCGAGTTCGAACACGCGATCGTCGCGACTGGCTCCCGCCCCATCTCGATCCCCGACTTCTCGTTCGACGATCCGCCGATCTTGAACTCCCGACAGGCACTCGCCCTCGAGTCGGTCCCCGACTCCATGGCCATCGTCGGCGGCGGCTACATCGGTATGGAGCTCGCGACTGTCTTCGCGAAACTCGGCACCGACGTCACGGTCGTCGAGATGCTCGAGTCGATCCTGCCGGGGTACGACGACGACCTCAAACGACCGGTCAAAAAACGTGCGAGCGATCTCGGCGTCGACTTTCACTTCGGCTACACCGCCTCCGAGTGGTACGAACCGGACGGCGGGGTTCGACTCGTCGCACAGCCAGCCGACGACGCCGCGGCCGATGGCGGAACCGAGGGCGCGGAGGCGGTCGAATCGGAACGACTGGAACTCGACGTCGAGAAGATCCTCGTCGCCGTCGGTCGTGAACCCGTCTCCGACACGCTCGACCTAGAGGCCGTCGGCGTCGAGACCGACGAGCGCGGGTTCATCGAAACCGATTCGCGCGCGCGTACGAACGTCGATCACGTCTTCGCCGCCGGCGATGTCGCGGGCGAGCCGATGCTCGCCCACAAAGGGAGCATGGAGGGGCAGGTCGCCGCCGAGGTGATCGCCGGCGAACCGGCCGCCATCGACTCCCAGGCGATTCCTGCCGTCGTCTTCACCGATCCCGAAATCGCAACCGTCGGCATGACCGAGACGGAAGCCGAGGAGGCCGGCTTCGAGCCCGTCGTCGGCCAGTTTCCGTTCCGGGCCAGCGGCCGCGCGCTGACGACCGGCGACTCCGACGGCTTCGTCACGATCGTCGCCGACGAGTCGGAGGGGTACGTCCTGGGCGCGAGCATCGTCGGCCCCGAGGCCTCGGAACTGATCGCCGAACTCGGCCTCGCGATCGAACTCGGGGCGACCCTCGAGGACGTTGCCTCGACGGTTCACGCCCATCCGACCCTTTCCGAATCGGTAATGGAAGCCGCCGAGAACGCACTCGGACACGCAATCCACACCCTGAACCGATAGTTCGTGATCTGTGGCCGTCGCCGAACGGAACTCTCGACCGTCGACGCCGTCAAAATCCCATCTCTCGACGGATACGACGGATAAACGGGGTCCGCGACTCGACCGTCGACCCCTCACTGCACGTACAACGAGTACGCGATCACCAGAAAGCCCGCGAGAACGAGTAGACTCTCGAGTAAGATCCCTATCGCCAGCGGCACGTCGAGGAGTTCATAGAGCATTCCCGCCAACACCAATCCGAGCGTGACGAGACCGAACCCGCCCGCGAGTAACCCGAGTGCCCGCTGTCTGGTCCGGCGATAGGCTTTGAATGCGAAGTACGTAATGACACTCCCGACGACTAACACGAGCGTCTTTACGATTGCGAGCGCGAGGGCGAGTTCGGTCGCTTCAGCGTACGGGCTCATGTCTCCTTTCGCACCTCCGACCAGAGTTCGGCCAGTCGCTCGTCCGCCGTCCGGGCCGGCCGCTCGATCTGCACGCCGAGGGTCCGGTCGTCCTCCAGTGCGAGCGTGATCTCGTCGAATGCGACCGAGTACTTACTCGCGTGGTGACCGTCCCGGCGAATCTCGGTCGACTCCTCGAGTAACGTCGAGTCGGTGAGCAACTCGAGCTTTCGGTACAACGTCGATTGGGGGATGTCACACCGCTTCGTGAGCTCAGAAGCCGTCATAGGTTCCTCGAGATTCCGGATAATCTCTCGGCAGTCGGGATCGTCGAGCGCGGCGCAGATCTCCTCCGCCGGTGGGGTCGACTCCGAGGCGATCGAGTCCCGGACCATTCGTTCGTCCCTTACGACCCACGTGGTTTATTCGCATCGATGCGTGTCGTTCCCGATTCGTCGCTTTCGGCCTCTCGGATGTGTTCGTCCCCCCATCTATCGGTTTTTGGTTCGCCCACACACGAAGCCTTCTTGCGCATGCGCGTCCGTAGATTCGAACTACGCGGGCATCATCCGGTCCGACCGCGTCTACAAGGGCGGAATGACCGACCGACCTCCTCCCGCGTGACACCTGCTCTCGAGCGACTGCTCTCGGCTCGAGCGGCCCCGGTCGGTGTAACCTTTTCACATGGTATCGTGTTCCGATGTGCTGCTCGTTCGACGGCCTTATGTATGGGCCCGAACCTCGTCATGAATACGAACGACGCGGCGTCGGTCGCCGCGTTCTCCGGCCGTATTCCGGCACGGAGAGCATACGCATCCACTACGCCTCG
>NZ_WUBV01000064.1:0-1738 GCF_009807105.1 Natrialba sp. INN-245
CCCGAACCTCGTCATGAATACGAACGACGCGGCGTCGGTCGCCGCGTTCTCCGGCCGTATTCCGGCACGGAGAGCATACGCATCCACTACGCCTCGGACGGTGACGGCGGCTCGCCGCCGTCGCCGTCCGCGGGCGTCGGAGTCGGCGTCTCCAGGACGACGCCCTTATATACATAGGGTGTCTCCATCAGGATACGCAGAATGCTCCGCCGGATACGGATTTCCGGCCGGGGCCGATCCGACGCCCTTAAGTGTATAAGGCGATTCGGATGTAAATGCAATCGACGGCTCGTCGGGGACGACGAGTCGAGGACCGAGGAAGTCCGAAGGGGTTATGTACCCTTCGTGACTTACGATATGGTCCGAAGGAGATGAGGATCCTACCCCTGCGGTCCGCCGTTAAGATGGGATCTGATGTGAGCCTTGGTAGTTCGGTGACGCCTGTATCGGTCGGCGATCAGCGACACCGAACGTGGACCATGTGTGAGTGTGTACGACAACATTCACCGCCAAATTAACCTCCCGAGTGTGACTCGGGAGAACGAGCATTCCGGTTGATCCTGCCGGAGGTCATTGCTCGTGGAGTCCGATTTAGCCATGCTAGTTGTACGAGTTCAGACTCGTAGCAGATAGCTCAGTGACACGTGGCCAAACTACCCTCTGGACGCGGATAACCTCGGGAAACTGAGGCTAATCCGTGATAGCGTTCTCATCCTGGAAGTGGAGAGAACGTGAAACGCCCCGGCGCCAGAGGATGTGGCTGCGGCCGATTAGGTAGACGGTGGGGTAACGGCCCACCGTGCCAGTAATCGGTACGGGTTGTGAGAGCAAGAGCCCGGAGACGGTATCTGAGACAAGATACCGGGCCCTACGGGGCGCAGCAGGCGCGAAACCTTTACACTGCACGCCAGTGCGATAAGGGGACTCCACGTGCGAGGGCATATCGTCCTCGCTTTTTCCGACCGTAAGGAGGTCGGCGAATAAGTGCTGGGCAAGACCGGTGCCAGCCGCCGCGGTAATACCGGCAGCACAAGTGATGACCGCTCTTATTGGGCCTAAAGCGTCCGTAGCTGGCCAGTCAAGTCCATCGGGAAATCCGCGCGCTTAACGCGCGGGCGTCCGGTGGAAACTGTCTGGCTTGGGACCGGAAGACCTGAGGGGTACGTCCGGGGTAGGAGTGAAATCCCGTAATCCTGGACGGACCACCGGTGGCGAAAGCGCCTCAGGAAGACGGATCCGACGGTGAGGGACGAAAGCTCGGGTCACGAACCGGATTAGATACCCGGGTAGTCCGAGCTGTAAACGATGTCTGCTAGGTGTGACACAGGCTACGAGCCTGTGTTGTGCCGTAGGGAAGCCGTGAAGCAGACCGCCTGGGAAGTACGTCCGCAAGGATGAAACTTAAAGGAATTGGCGGGGGAGCACTACAACCGGAGGAGCCTGCGGTTTAATTGGACTCAACGCCGGACATCTCACCAGCATCGACAATGTGCAGTGACGGTCAGTGTGATGAGCTTACCTGAGCCATTGAGAGGAGGTGCATGGCCGCCGTCAGCTCGTACCGTGAGGCGTCCTGTTAAGTCAGGCAACGAGCGAGACCCACGCTCCTAATTGCCAGCAACACCCTTGTGGTGGTTGGGTACATTAGGAGGACTGCCAGTGCCAAACTGGAGGAAGGAATGGGCAACGGTAGGTCAGTATGCCCCGAATGTGCTGGGCGACACGCGGGCTACAATGG
>NZ_WUBV01000014.1:0-81121 GCF_009807105.1 Natrialba sp. INN-245
GATCCGACTTCTAGTCTAGTTAAAGTGACTATTTAGACGCTAGTGACTACACCGCGATAGGTCGGAGCTAATTTCGAAATCGTGCAACGGGCTATAGCAGTAAGAATTACTGAGATGTTCTCTTCGTCAGAAACATCGGCCACCAGCGCCTGGGCTTCGTTGATGTTTGCGGCTCGGAACGTCTGCTCATATTCGGGATCGCCGCAGATCGCTTCGATTCCACGGGTATTCAGATCCAGCACCGTTTTGGGATCATCATCGATAATAACATAGGGGACATCCGCTGCCTCAAGCTTAGACCGAAGGACATCTTCGCGCGGGTTGTATGAACAGATGATGACGTGGTCAGTAAGTTCGGTCGATTCCTGTGGGTTATCTTTGAGGGCTTGTTGAAATAGCGGCACGACGAACAGCGGTAGTGCTAGAAACACGAGGAGCACGCCGGAAAGGTTCATCCAAACGACGATGAGATTCATGATGGCTGTGTTCCAGTACCCAGTATCGCCACCGAATCCGGCTGTCGTGAGTGCCTCAATGACGACTTGTAAGGAATCAAAAAACGCGATCTCTACCCCTTCAAACGTGAGCATTGCCCACTGGTAGAGGAGCGTGTACACAAAGACAAGCAGGGCCACGGCAGACAATAACATGACAATCCGTCGCTGCCATTCTATCATTATAGCTCGATAGGACTGATTTGATTAAGTATTCTTTTATTGTACAGTTGGTGTTGAATATGCGCGTTCCATCTTGCACGCGAGTCTTGACAAGACTTGGATAAGCAGAGCGTGCGAATCTTTCTATGACACGCTCGCTCATCCTATACTGAGCATCCCGCCTACGACGGTATCATGTCGGCGTCTGCCGACGAGAACGACGAGGTTTGGGTCCATACAGGCCAGACACTCGGAGACGTAGAGGGCGAGACGATAGACGAGTACGCTAAAATTCGCGTCGTCGAAATCCGAACCGTTCACGCGACACAGGTATTGACTGCTGAAAGATCCATCAATCAACGTAGGACTTCAAAGAGTCATGCTTCAATGCGGACTCATCATTGACTATCCGCCAGAGGGGTATAATCACCCTCCTTGGCGAGAATCCACATCGTTTCGAGTTCGTCGTCGGTTGCGCCCGATGGATAGAGTACACACTCGTTGACGGAGCTTGGATTATCTATTACAACAGCGTCCAATTCACAACGGTCAGATGCCTCTTCAATAGTTGGCGTCATATTATGTGAGCATATCCTCTTTAGAAAGCTAGTGCGTTGTCTGGTGGAGGGTGCGGTTGAACGGAATTGTCGAGCCCGTCGAGTAGCAGATCAATTGCGTTCATGTGTGCGTCTTTTTGGCGATGGATATGGGATGGACGAATTGGTTGCGCATCGTAGGGATCAAATGCACCGTATGGCACGTTGTCCTCCCGTTCGAGGTACCCACGTGTTTCGAGGAGCAACGCGTGAAGATGGATGAGTTCTTGGATTTTCACGATATAATGTAGCACCGCAGTCTCCATAAGACATTTTCCAATATTTCCTTGGTGTGACAACATTGGTGACACACTACGCCTATCAGCATAACCCTGTCAGTTACTGGGTATTAGCTTGATGGCTCCGATAACTCCCAGTCCTGTACTGACCGAATTAGACGACCCCGATTCTCGGTTTGTGACGTGCAAGAATCGCGCCCTGTATCTTGCACGGCAGTGAGAACATTTATTGTAACTGGTAGAGCGTTCAGCGGTCAGTACGCACATTCACGTACTGGATAATCCACGGAGGATTCAGTGGAAGAAGTACAGTAGGAACATAACACTCCCTTGCAGTGGCTACTATAGAGCCGAGGAATTTGGTAATTCAGATCACAGATACACCGGCACGTCCTGCCTTCGTCCAGCATCGGTTTATGGCTCGACTCACTAGAGGTTGCTAATGAAAGGGAGTATCCTGGACACGATCGGCTCGCCGCTCGTCCAGGTCGACTCGCCGGAGGGGGCGACCGTCGCCGCCAAAATCGAATCGTTCAACCCCGGCGGCTCGGCGAAGGATCGGCCGGCCCGTGAGATGGTCCGGACGGCCGAACGCGAGGGACTGATCGAACCCGGCGATCGGCTCGTCGAACCGACCAGCGGAAACACGGGAATCGGCCTTGCGCTGGTCTGTGCGGCTCGAGGCTACGATCTGACGATCGTCATGCCCGCCGATAAATCCGAGGAGCGCCGACAGATCATGGCCGCCTACGGGGCCGACCTCGAGCTCGTCGACGGCGATATGGAGACGGCCCGCGCCCGCGCCGACGAACTCGAGGCGGAGGGAGCGATCCAGCTCGGCCAGTTCGACAACCCCGCGAATCCGGAGGCCCACTACCGGACGACGGGCAAAGAGATCGTCGAGCAGGTCGGCGACCGCGAGGTGGACGCTTTCGTCGCGGGCGTCGGTACGGGCGGGACGATCTCGGGGACTGGCCGGCGGCTCCGCGAAGCGTTCCCCGAGATGGAGATCGTCGCAGTCGAACCGGAGCGAAACGCGATTCTCTCGACGGGTGAACCCGGCGACGACGAGTTCCAGGGGATGGGACCTGGCTTCGTCAGCGAGAACTTAGATCGAGAGCTGATCGACCGCGTCGAGACGGTCCGACTCGAGGACGCCGAGGACGAGTGTCGCCGACTCGCTCGCGAGGAAGGCGTCCTCGTCGGGCAATCCAGCGGTGCAACGAGTCTCGTCTCCCAGCGAATCGCTCGCGAGATCGCCGAACCCGAACTCGAGTGTCCCGAGGTGTCGACAGCGTTCGACGGTGGTCAGCCAGCCTCATCCGAGACCGACGGCGGCGCCGTCGAGGACTGCCCGCTGGTCGTAACCGTCTTCTGGGACAGCGGGGAACGGTACCTCTCGACGGGGCTGTTCGACTGATACGGATTGCTGTAACTGTTTACCGCCGCTCCCGGAGAACGGGTCCCGGGCGCGGCGGTAATGACTTACAGTAAACCGTATGACCGCGCTCGTATCGACGTCCGCCGGCCGAACCGCTACGAAGAGTACTCGGTTTCCGTCAGTCGAACGACGAGCGTCTCCCCGACATCCCGGAGGTCGTACTCCGGGAGTTCGCCGTCCGTCCGGCGGACGTAAAGTGGCTCCACGAGGCGGTGAGTCTGGCCAGCGACGCCAAACGCGTCGGCCGGTTTGGCCTCCTCGCCACCCGGGTCGGCGTCGGCGGAGTCGTCGTCACGGTTCGACTCCCGTCTGTCGTCACCGCTCGATTCCCGTCCGGCGTCGTCGCTCGAGCGCGGTCTTTCGCCGCCGCTCGAGTTCGGTTCGGTATCACTGCTCGAGTTCGGTTCACCGACGCGCTCGAGGCCATAGACCTTGCAGAACTCGCCGGTGTCCTCGGGGTCGACCGCGCCGTTGCGGAGAGCGCGAGCCAGCGGTCGCGAGAGCCACTCCTCGTCGCTGACGCTCGGTTCGAGGACGAGCGCCTCGTCGACGAACCGGGTGAGATACCAGTCGAGGTCGTTCAGCAGCGAGACTGCGGCGCCGACGCTGACGGTTCGAACCGCGAGCGAGTTCTCGAACGGGCGCGTCAGATCGTAGGTCGCGAGCGCCTCGCGGGAGGTCTCTCGAGAGAGGAGTTCGTACTGGAGGGTACAGTCGGGGTTCCCGATGAGACAGACGCGGGTCACTACGTGGTGGTGTGTGCGGTCGCGTAATGTGGGTTTCGTCTCCCGGGCGGCGTCTCGAAAAAACGACGACGCGAAGGGAACCCGGCGGAGCCGCGCTCGTCGCGTCATACGGTCCGTTGTCGTTCGGTACCGGTGATCGCTCGGATGGGGTCGGCGATCACCGGCAAAACGCGACACCGATCCGTATCAGGGATCGACGAGTTCGGCGTTTCGAGCCGCTCGTTCGGCTCGCTCGAGCAGGTCGTCCGGCTCCGCAGCGAGCAACGGCTCGAGACGGGCGTTGGTCTCGGCGCGGTCGGGTGCGACCCGGTTACAGCCGGCGTCGATGGTCGAGTCGGTGTAGGTTCCGATCTCGCGGGCCATGGCGACGATCTCCTGTTTGTCCCGGGTTAGCAGCGGTCGATGGATCGGGAGGTCGGTGACGCGGCTCGTCACGCCGAGATTCTGGACCGTCTGGCTCGACTTCTGACCGACGGCCTCGCCGGTGACGATACCGTGGGCGTCGACGCGTTCGGCGAGGGTCTCCCCAGCCCGGTAGAAGAACCGACGAAGCGAGAGCATCCGCCCTTCCTCCATCTCCCGGACCAGCAGGTCGACCGTCTCTCCGGCGGGAATCTTGTAGACTTGTGTATCGAAGTTCGGTGCGTACCGCGAGAGCGTCCGGACCGTCTCCATCGCCCTGGCCTCGTGGTCGACCCCGCCGTAGGCACCGAGGTCGACGTAGACGGGGACGATCGGACAGCCGCGTTTCATCATCTCGTAGGCCGCCACGGGGGAGTCGATGCCGCCGCTAACCATCGCGATCACCTGCTCCTGGCTGCCCAGCGGGAGTCCACCGGGGCCGGGAACCGACTCGAGGGAGAGAAAGGCGAGATCCTCCCGGACCTCGACGCCGAACGTGAGGTCGGGGTCGTCGAGGTCGACTTCGGGATCGAACTCGTCGGCCACCGCGTCCCAGATTGCCTGTCCGCCCTCCCTCGCGAGGTCTTCGCTGTCGTAGGGGAGGCGTTTGTCGCCCCGTCTGGCCTCGACGGCGAACGTTCCGCCGTCGTACCGTTCGCGGGCGATGTCGGCGAGCGCCTCGAGGATGCGGTCGAACTCGGTGCTCGTCGTCAGGGTCGGGCTCGCGGAGACGACGCCGAAGGCGTCGGCCGCCGCCGCGGTCGCCTCCTCGACGGAGGCTTCGGTGGTGTGGATCAGCGGTCGGTTCCACCGGCGTTCGACGTCGCCGGGAATCGACCGATCGGCCAGCAGCGCCTCGAGGTTCTCCGCGAGGATGTCCTCCATGTACCGCTTGACCGTGTTACTCTTGGTGTTGACGTCCCCGTGGCGGATGAGGACGGTATCGGCTCCCGGCGGATGCATGGTCGTGGATAGATGACCGTGGCTATAAGGGGATTACGAGCGGAGCCGGAGAAACACGAGCAGAGTCGAAGAGCCGAAAATCGAACGGCCGACCCTCGACGGGACAGCCTGCTGTTCGCGCTGTCGCTCGGTGCGCCCGTCGCGATGGTCGTTTCCGTGGGCACCCCAGTCAAGGCGGGGCGCGATGAGTTCTGGAGGGTTCCCGCTCGAGTCTACTACACGGCGGTCGTCGCCACGCTCGCGGTCTTGCTGTGGGTGTACCGGTACTGGAACCTGTTCGGTCTCCCTGGCTAATGTGTAGGCTCGGCTTCCGTGTGTGGGTCGAGAAGATAGATTCGCTCGAGCCGGCGTCCGCGGTCAGAACGTCGAGAGTTCGCCGTCGATCACCCGTCGCGTGATCCCGGTGACGTCGGCGAGTTCGCGGTCGACGATCGCCTCGATCGACTCGTCGACCTCGGCGAGGTCGACGCCGTCGGCTGTGACGACGTGGACGTCGGCGACGTGTGGCTGATCGATCGGGCGACCAATCTGGGAGAGAAGACGGACGCGCAGGTCGCGGATACCGTCGACCTCGCTCACGACGGCCTCGGCGATCTCCGTCGAGAGCAGGTTGTAAATCTTCCCGATGTGGTTGACGGGGTTCTTCCCGCTCGTCGCCTCCATCGACATCGATCGGTTGGGCGTGATGAGCCCGTTAGCCCGGTTCCCGCGGCCGACGGAGCCGTCGTCGCCCTGCTCGGCCGAGGTACCGGTGACGGTCAGGTAGATCGAGCCATCCTCGTAGTCGTCGGCGGTGTTGACGTGAACCTCGACGTCGCGATCGGTGTGTTCGCTCGCGACCTCGGCGACGAACTCCCGGACCGACTCGACGGCCTCGGCGTACTCGTCCAGATCCGCGATATGCTCGTCGATCATCGCCGCGGCGACGGTGACGTCGATCTCGTCCCCTTCGCGTTTGCCCATGATCTTCACGTCCGGTCCGAGATACGGGTTTTCGGCGGCGAACTCGCCGTTGAGCCGCGACTCGGCGTCGTGGACGATCCGTTCGGTCTCGGTCAGTGGTGCGTGACCGACGCCGAAACTCGTGTCGTTGGCCATCGGAACGCCCACCGGGCCGTCCGCGTCGGAGCCCTCGCCATCCTCACCGAACACCTCCTGTAAGTCGCCGCTTCCCTCGCCGAGTTTCACGTCGACGACGATCTCCTCGCCGAACTCGAGTTGCGGGATCGTCTCCTCAAGGTACTCGCGAGCGGCGCGCAATGCGATCGTCTCGGCGGGGATGGTCTGACCGTCGTAGCGTTTGGTTGCGCGGCCGACGATTAGCAGATAGATGGGGTCGACGACCTCGCCGCCGCCGAACGCGGGCGCAGCCTCGCCGGCGACGAGCTGGGTCTCGTCGGTGTTGAAGTGAAGTACCTCACCGACGCGATCCAGATACTCGCGGGCCAACGCCCCGGCGACGCTCTCGGCGACCCCGTCACAGATCGAATCGGGGTGGCCGATCCCCTTTCGCTCGACGATTTCGACTTCTTGATCCTCGACTGCCTGACGGTCGATCGGCTCGACCCGGATGTTCCGCTCGCTCATTACCCGACGTTGGGGAAGCGACATTCTATAACTTGCGGAAACCGATCCCGGAGAGAATATACTCTCTGGTAATATAGCAGCGGTCGTCGAACTCAGTCTTCGGCCTCGAGTAAGAGGCCGAGATAGGAGGTGCGGATCTGATCGTCGGGGTCGAGGTCCAGTTGCTCGAGCACGTCGTAGACGCCGTCCCGTGCGGCCTCGAGTGTCGCTTCGTCCGCGGTTTCGGTCTCGACTTCGATGTACTCGCCGATCCCGTCGACGTCGTCGACGGTGACGGTGTACTCGCCGTTCTCGAGTGTGAACCGCTCGCGTTCCTTCCGGACGGTGGCGGCCGGCTCGAAGCCCAGGTTTGCCAGAATCGCGTCCATCCGATCGTCGTCCCGAACTGCGGTTTCGACTTCCTCGCGCGTCTTCGACTCGTCGTCGACGAGTGGCCCTTTGTACGTGAGCCTGGTTTCCGCATCGTCGTCCGGTCGGTGCTCGGACCGAATCCGCAACGCTTCGTCCGTCTCCGCGAAGGTGCGATGGGGTGCGTCGTAGTACGTATCGACCTGGACGACCGTCCCTAAGGGGGTCGCCTCGAGCGCGTCGAGTTTCGATCGAACGCACTCGCGGTCGACAGGGACCTTCACTTCCACCTCGTACACGGTCTACGCCACCTCGTCCATGGTGGATACGAGGGGGAGGGGCGGTAAGTATTGGTCGCTCCCAGCGAAAAACGCGGTCCTTAAATGTAGACGGCGGGACGTACAACGTATGACCGAGGATCAGGAGGCCGAGCTAGACGAGCAGGCCGATGACGTCGCTGAAGAGGAAGCCGAAAGCGAGAGTCCGGATACCGACGCGGAAGACGGGCTCCAGCAGGGCGATTTCGTCGAAATCGAGTACACGGCTTACACCGTCGAGGGCGAACAGCTCGTCGACACCACCGACCCGGAAGTCGCCGAGGAGGAAGGTGTCGACGACCAGGGCCAGGAGTTCAAACCGCGGACGATCGTCCTCGGTGAAGGACACATCTTCGAGGGCGTCGAAGCAGCCATCACCGGCAGCGAGGCTGGCGACTCCGGTACTGTCACGATCTCCGCCGAGGAGGCCTTCGGCGAGTACGATCCCGACAATGTCGAGACCGTAAGCGCCGAGAAGATCGACGAAGACGACCGCTACCCCGGCGCGAACGTCCAGGTCGACGGCCAGCAGGGCTACATCAGCACGATCGTCGGCGGCCGCGCACGCGTCGACTTCAACCACCCGCTGGCCGGCGAGGACGTCGAGTACGAGTACGAAGTCGTCGACGAGGTCGACGACCGCGAGCAGCAGGCCGCCGGTCTCTTCGAGATGTACCTCGGGATGGAGCCCGAGCTCTGGATCGAGACCGACGAGGTCGAAGAGGAGGTCCCCGTCGAACCCGACGACGATGCGGACGAAGACGACGAGCCAGCCGAACCCGAGTTCGAAACGGAGGTAGTCGAGAAGGAGACGCTCTATCTCGAGGCCACGCCCCAGATGACGATGAACCAGCAGTGGATGATGGGGAAACAACAGATCGGCCAGCAGATCATCGACCAGATTGGCGTCGACCGCGTCATCGTCCAGGAGATCATCGACGGCATGGGTATGGGCGGTCTCGGCGGCATGATGGGCGGCATGGGCGGTATGGGCGGCGGCGACATCGAGGAGGCGCTCGAGGACGCCGACGTCGACGCAGACGAGATCGTCGAGGAACTCGAAGGCGCAGAGGAGTAACGTCCTCTCAGCGGGCTCGTTGTGCGATTTACGGACCCCTTCACGTCGAACCCGGCCGGGAGCGCCGGATACGGCCCGTGCTCGCGGACAGTCGAACCGACCCGGCCGTTTCCACCCCGCGCTTTTTGTTCTCGGCTCGCGCTCGCGCGCGTACGTGAAGCTTTATTAGTGACCGTCCACTACCCGAAAGCAGGTTTCTCATGTCCCAGGAAAGCGAGTACGGCGCCGGACAGATCCAGGTCTTGGAGGGCCTGGAGGCCGTTCGGAAACGGCCTGCGATGTATATCGGCTCTACCGACTCTCGAGGACTACACCACCTCGTCTACGAGGTGGTCGACAACTCGATCGACGAGGCGCTGGCGGGCCACTGTGACGAGATCACCGTCACCATCCACGACGACGGCGCGGTGAGCGTCGCCGACGACGGCCGCGGCATCCCCGTCGACACCCACGAGGAGTACGACCGCCCTGCCCTCGAGGTCATTCTCACCGTCCTCCACGCCGGCGGCAAGTTCGACAACAAGTCCTACCAGGTCTCCGGCGGACTCCACGGCGTCGGTGTGAGCGTGGTCAACGCCCTCTCGGGCCGCCTCGATGCCGAGGTCAAACGCGACGGCGGCGTCTATCGCCACGCGTTCGAGGCGGGCGAACCCGTCGGCGATATGGAGCGGGTCCGCGATATGAAGCCGGACGAGGCGACCGGGACGGAGATCACGTTCCGACCCGACACGGAGATCTTCGAGACCGACGAGTTCTCGTTTTCGACGCTCTCGAATCGCCTTCGCGAACTGGCCTTCCTCAACTCGGGCGTGCGGATCACGCTCCGTGACGAGCGGGCCGACGAGGACGAAACCGCCGAGGAAGCGTACGAGTACGACGGCGGCATCCGCGAGTTCGTCGAGTATTTGAACGAGACGCGCTCGGCGATGCACGAGGAAGTCATCTACTTCGAGGACGAAGACCAGAACATCCAGGTCGAGGTCGCGATGCAAGCGACCGAGGAGCTCCAGGGCTCGATCCACGCCTTCGCGAACAACATCAACACCCGCGAAGGTGGTACTCACCTCACCGGCTTCAAGACCGCGTTGACACGGACGGTCAACGACTACGCGAACGAGAACGACCTACTCGACGATATAGACGAGAATCTCAAAGGCGAAGACATTCGTGAGGGGCTCACCGCAGTCATCTCGGTGAAACATCCAGATCCGCAGTTCGAGGGCCAGACGAAGACGAAACTCGGCAACAGCGAGGTTCGAGGTATCGTCGAGAGCGCGATGCACGAGGGGCTTGGCACCTACTTCGAAGAACACCCCGACACCGCCCAGGCGATCGTGTTGAAGGCAGTCGAGGCCGCGAAAGCGCGGAAGGCGGCCCAGAAGGCAGAAGAACTCACGCGCCGGAAGTCGGCGCTCGACTCCACGTCGCTGCCGGGGAAGCTGGCCGATTGCCAGACGAAAGATCCCGAGGAGGCCGAGATCTTCATCGCGGAGGGTGACTCCGCCGGTGGAAGCGCCAAACAGGCCCGAAACCCCGAGTTCCAGGCCGTCCTCCCGATCAAGGGGAAGATCCTGAACGTCGAGAAACACCGTCTGGATCGCATCTTAGAGAACGAGCAGATCCGGAACATGATCACCGCGATCGGCGCGGGGATCGGCGACGAGTTCGACGTCGAGGACGTCCGCTACAAGAAGATCATCATGGCGACCGACGCCGACGTCGACGGGGCCCACATCCGGACGCTCATGCTGACGTTCTTCTACCGGCACATGCGCCCGCTGTTGGAGGGCGGCTACGTCTACGCGACCCAGCCGCCGCTGTACCGCATCCGGTATCGCGGCGAGACCTACGACGCGATGACCGACGCCGAACGCGACGAGATCGTCGAACAGAAGTGCAACGGCAACCCCTCGCAGGTCCAGCGGTTCAAAGGACTCGGCGAGATGAACCCCGAACAGCTCTGGGAGACGACGATGAACCCCGACAACCGGATCCTCAAACAGATCACGGTCGAGGACGCCGCGGCGGCGGACAAGATGTTCTCCGTCCTCATGGGCGACGCCGTCGAGCCCCGAAAGCAGTTCATCAAGGAGAACGCCCCCGAGGCAGAATGGATCGACATCTGAGCGCTCGAGATGAGGTGAGGTGACTACATGAGTTCCGACGTACCCGATCCCACAGACATAGAGGCACGAGCGGTAGAGAACGTCCGCATCGAGGACGAGATGGAGCAGAGCTACATCGACTACGCGATGTCCGTCATCGCGGGTCGTGCGCTCCCGCGGGTCGAGGACGGCCTGAAACCCGTCCACCGGCGCATCCTCTATGCGATGCACGAGATGGGCGTCTCGAGTGGCTCGAGCCACCGCAAGTCGTCCTCGATCGTCGGCGAGACGATGGGTGATTACCACCCACACGGCGACAGCGCGATCTACGACACCCTGGTCCGGATGGCCCAGGACTTCTCGATGCGCTATCCGCTGGTCGACGGCCAGGGGAACTTCGGCTCGATGGATGGCGACCCGGCGGCCGCACAGCGGTACACGGAGGCGCGGATGTCGCCCATCTCCGAGGAGTTACTCGAGGATATCGAGAAGGATACCGTCGACTTCTCGGCGAACTACGACGATCGCTTGCAGGAACCCGACGTGTTGCCGGCGGCGTTTCCGAACCTCCTCGTGAACGGCTCGTCGGGGATCGCCGTCGGGATGTCGACGAACATCCCGCCGCACAACTTGGGCGAGATAATCGACGCCACCATCGAGTTGATCGACGACCCCGACGCGACCGTCGAAGACCTGATGGGCCACGTCAAGGGGCCGGACTTCCCGACGGGCGCGAACATCGTCGGTCGCGACGCCATCTACTCGGCGTACAAGACCGGCCGCGGACGGCTTCGCGTACGCGCCGAGTTCGAGGTCGAGGAGTGGAAAAACGACCGCGAACGCATCGTCATCACCGAACTTCCCTTCCAGACGAACAAGGCCCGCCTCGTCGAGCGAATCGCCGAGGACGTCAACGACGGCGACCTCGAGGGAATCTCGGACCTGCGTGACGAGTCCGACCGTGACGGCGTCCGCATCGTCGTCGAGTGCAAGCGGGGGGCGAACGTCGAGGTCGTCAAGAACAAACTCCTCGAGAATCACTTGGAGCGAACGTTCGGCGTCATCAACCTCGCGCTGGTCGACGGCCAGCCCAAGGTGCTCTCGTTGAAAGAGACCTTAGAGGAGTACATCGCCCACCGCCGCGAGGTCGTCCGTCGGCGAAGCGAGTACGACCTCGCCGAGGCCGAGGATCGAGCACACATTCTCGAGGGGCGACTGCGAGCGCTCGAGAACGTCGACGACGTCGTCGACCTCATCCAGAACTCCGACGATCGGTCGGCGGCGAAAGCGGGGTTACAGGAGGAGTTCGATTTCTCCGCGGATCAGGCCGACCACATCGTCCGGATGCAACTCGGCAGTCTGACCTCGATGGAGGCCGCGGAGATCGAAGACGAGTACGAGGACGTCACCGCGGAGATCGAGCGACTGACGGCGATCTTAGAGAGCGAACAGGAGCTACTCTCGGTCATCAAAGACGAACTCCGCGAGGTGAAAGCCGAATACGACGACGATCGGCGCACCTCGATCGTCGAGGATCAGGGGACGGTCACCCACGAGGACCTCATCCCCGAAGAGGAGGTGTTCGTCGTCATGACCGAGGACGACTACGTCAAGCGCATGCCCATCGACACCTTCGACCCCCAGGGTCGTGGCGGCAAGGGGATCATCGGCGCGGACGTCAAGGAAGGTGACCGCGTCACCACGGTGTTCCGGGCGAACACCCACGACTATCTGCTTTGCTTTACGAATCAGGGCAAAGTCTACCAGCTCAAAACGTACGAGATCCCGGAGATGGGGCGAAACGCCCGCGGCAAGTCGGCGGTCAACATCCTCGACCTCGAGGGCGACGAGGAGATCACGGCGATCGTCGACACCGACGCCTTCGGTGACGACGAGTACGTGACGATGGCCACCCGTAACGGCTACGTCAAGCGCACAGCTGGCGAGGAGTTCGACAACATCCTCTCGACCGGGATCATCGCGGCCGACCTGGAAGAGGGCGACGAACTGATCGACGTCGAGGTAACCGACGGCTCCCAGGATCTCGTCATCGGGACCGAGCAGGGGATGACGATCCGCTTCGACGAGACCGAAGCTCGGTCGATGGGCCGTAACGCCCGCGGCGTCAACGGCATCAAACTCGAGGGCGACGACGCCGTCGCGGGGCTGGTCGCGACCGACGAGGACGACGACCGGGCGCTGTTGACCGTCACCCGGAACGGGTACGGAAAACGAACACATCTCTCCGAGTACCGCACCCAGTCGCGGTACGGCAAGGGGCTGATCGACATCAAGACGGGGGAGCGAAACGGTCCCGTTAGGGCCGTCAAGGCGGTCTCGGCGGACGATCAGGCCGTGTTGATGAGCGAACGCGGACAGATCATCCGAACCCGGGTCGACGAGGTGTCGACGGTCGGGCGAAACACCATGGGCGTCATCGTCATGGAGGTCGAAGCCGACGACGCCGTCGCCAGCGTCGACGTGATTCCGGCGGTCTCAGTCGGTGGCGACGAAGACGCGGACGACAGCGAGTAGGGGGACGGTCGCTCGAGACAACTCTCCCTGTATCGCATCAGACGAACTGAGAGAGCGTTTTCCGGAAGATCGTAAACAGATCAGTGTCCACCGACGGGAACAGTCTGGTCAGTGGGTGGGCTCTTCGGCGGGCGCGACCATGTCGTCGATGCGGAGAATGAGGATGTTGTTGGTGTCGTCTTTCCCGTCGACGCGGCCCTCGACGACGAGTTTCGACAGCGGGGTCGGGCCGACGGTGACGGCATCGTCTTCGGAGATGTCGCCGATCGTCCCCTGCATGTGGATCTCGGCACGGCAGAGCTCCGGATGATGGACGCTCGAGAGATCGATCTCCTCGACGATGACGTCTTCGACGGGTTCACCCTCGTGACTCAACGGCACCGAGGCGGGATCGTCCATCTGCTGGATCTCGAGGGCTTCGTAGGCCGCAGCAGTCGGTTTGTAGCCGCCTTTCGGGCCGGGAACGCCCTCGACGAGTTGGAGGGCTTTGAGACTCTGCATCTGGTTGCGGATCGTCCCCGGATTGCGGTCTACTTGTTCGGCGATATCTTCCCCTTTGATGGCGTCTTCGGACTCCTTGTGGAGGTTCGTCAACGCCCGGAGGATTTTCTTCTGGCTCGGAGTCAGTTCGATTGATGACATGGCGAAATGTTCGTAATTGATTTCCTTAAACCCGACGGGTGGGCCAAGTTGGTTTTCGGTGTTCGATCTTTCGGACCGAATACAGTAAGTCGTTTCTCTTCGTGGCGTTGGTCGACCAGTTCGAGACGGTCAGGCGGGAACGAGCCACCCCTCGAGGAGAATCTCCGTGAGGACGTCCTCGAGGAGGAACATGAGAACGAATCCGAACGCAAACGCCATCGTGTTTGCTCGAGTGAGGACGGCGTCGGCGTCGAACCGGATGAGTTCCGCGACCTCGATGAGGACCTGTAGGATCGCGCCGATCGCGATGGCATAAAAGAGAATCGCAAGCAGATCGGACTGTGCGAAACTGCCGATCCAGCCGCCGACGATGACGGGGCCACCGGCGATGACCCCGATCGCGGCGAAGTGACGCAACGGTGGCGTCGCCCTATCCCGGGCGATAGCGGCGACCACGGTCGGCCCTTCCATGACGTTGTGCATCACGAACGCCAGGACGAGCAGGGTAAGCGTCGCCGTATCACCCATGACGTACGACACCCCGATGCCGAGTCCCTCCCCGACGCTGTGGAGTCCGAGCGCGATCGCGACGAGGTAGGCAATCTCGACGCCGCTCTTTTCGGTCCTGTTCATCGTTCGCTGTCGCCACTGACTCGCGACGTACATGACGGCGAACGTCACGCCGACACCGGCGGCCGCGAGGCCAAACGCGAGCACTGGGGTACCGGTGTCGCCGGCGTATTCGACCACGTCCTCGGTCATCTCGACAGCGATGAACGCGAGAACGCCGGCAGCGAGCGCCATGAAGCCGTGAATATACCGCGTATCGAGTTCCCGGATGAACGGGAACCAGAGCATGCCGATCGCGACCGGGACGATACCTGCGATCGCGCCGATAACCGTCACGACCCAGATCACGTCGAGGGTACTCGCCTCGCCAGCACTCGAGAGGTCACCGAACGGTGAACTCAAGTAGAGAAGTCCGAACACGGCGCCGAGGATCAGGACAGGACCGATCGCGAGCAGCCACCGCGGGAGATCGTAAAGCGATCGGCGACTCATCGCGGTCGATCACCGCCGACAGAGTAAACTCGAGTCATCATTACATGGAATTAGAGGAGTCTAAACGTATATCCTTTCCGCGAGCAATCCGTGGGACTGATTCGAAACAAACTGCTCGGGTCACCAGAGACAGGATCGGAGACGATATCCACTACCCTTCGGCTTCGGCCGGCTGAGCGACGCGGATCTGGTGTGCGACGTGTTCCGGCAACGAGACGGTTTTCTCGTTTTGACTCGAGCGCGCCGTTACCATCCCAAACGGCGCTATTTCGACGATTTCGAGTTCGACGCCGGGTGCGACACCGTGGTCGGACAGATACGAGAGGACTTCGGCGTCGTCGTCGGCGACCTCCTCGACGACGACCGTCTCCCCCTCGGCGAACTCGATTACCGACTCGCCCGGCGACCGTTCCGGCGGCTCGAGGTCGGCGTTCGGGATCGGCGATCCGTGCGGGTCGACGTCGGGTTGATCGAGCGCGTTGGCGACCCGTTCCTCGAAGCTCTCGCTGATATGATGTTCGAGGCGGTCGGCTTCGTCGTGAACCTCGGCCCAGTCGTAATCGAGATGTTCGGTGAGATACGCCTCGAGCAGACGGTGATGGCGGACGATCTCGAGAGCGACGGTCTCTCCCTCATCGGTCAGGGTCACCCCGCGATACTTCTCGCGGTCGATCAGGCCACGCTCCTCGAGTTTCTCGAGCATGCTGGTGACCGTTGGTGACGTGACGTCCAGTTCGTCGGCGATCTCGGAGGTCTTGATCCGATCGTCGGTCGCCTGCTGGAGCTGGTAGATCACCTTGAGATAGTCCTCCATCACGTCACTCAGCATCATTGTACGAATGTTTCGGGGCGTCTAACCCTAAATCTGTCGACGACGAGTTCGCGCGTCAGGCCGATCGAACGACGGCGAAAGAAGCCTCTGCCAACCTTATCTGACCTTTGATAGTAAATCACGATACAATCGATCCGGCTCGAACCCGAGTAGATGATCGAGAGCGTCCGAATCATCGGTTGACAGATGAGCTACGGGGCGAACCGTCGCGGCGTCGACGTGCTGTCGGCTGTCGAGTCCCCGTTCGTGCTGGGTGGGAGATCACACGCAAAACATGAACGGATAGACGAGCGCGATACGGTCTCCGTCCTCGAGTTCGGTTTCGAAGCCGTCGTCGTGTTCGTTGAACCGGCCGTTGATACAGACCCTGGCGTAGGGACGGGTCTGATCGCCCTCCGGATTCTTCCGCCAGGTGCCCGGAAGCTCGTCCGGAACGGGAGCCCAGCCGCGAGCCGTCGCCTCGGCTTCCGTCTCGGCGATCAGCAGCTCCTCGACGTCGTACTCGTCGAAGAACGCCTCGAGAAACGCCCTGAGTGTCGTCCCCGTAAACGTGTACTCGAGTTCGTGTGCGCCGACGGCCGTGCGTACGTGCCCGGTACACCGGACCGTGACGGTCGTCTCCTGTTGGGCGGAGTCGTCCGCCTCGAGTTGAGTTGCGGTCCCTGGTTGGTCCATGGCCGACCTACGGGTTCGGTGGGGGAAAACCCGTCTCCGAATACGTTCGGGCACACGGCGATAGCAGCGATCTCGAATGCGAGGAGGAAGTGGATGTACGGTCAGGAAATAAGGATATATCCCATCACCCGATTGTATAACTCACACTAAACAGTAGTAGCACAACGCTTTTGCATGGAATACGTCGACGCGAACCATGGTCCGAACCGACCCGTACACGCCGAAGCGATCGTATTACGAGTGCCAAGAGTGTGGCTACCGCGAAGCGGCCGACTCGCTCGGTTCGTGTCCGTCCTGTCAGGGGCCAGTACGAAACATCGCCGTCGCTCGAGAGTGACCCCCGTCGCGGTGGTCCCGTTCGGTCGAACGATCAGTCGAAATCCGGAAGATCCTCCGGCGGTTCGTACTCGGCCTCCCAGTCGATGTACTCCTCTTTGAGGACGACCGAGACGATCTGACCGAACTCCGTGAGTTCGGCGTTGATCGACGAGACGGTTCCCCAGGTGTCGAGTCCGGGGTGGTACTCCCTGGTCTGCCAGTCCTCAGGGATCCCCGGCGCGTGGTAGCCGACGCGGTCCGCGAAGTCGTCCCAGAAGAAGTCGAACTCCGCGAAGAGATCGAGGTCGCGGGCGATCAGGTACTCGCGCTCGCCGAGATCGGTGTCGCCGAGCCACTCTTCGAGCGCCTCCTCCCAGGCGCCCTCCTCGAGGAACGCCTGGAGTTCTTCGCGTCGGTAATCGATCTCCGTTGCTCCGTCTCCGGTGATCGTGGCGTCTTCGTACTCGTTCGGATCGACGAACTCCAGTTCTGGCGGCTTCGGCGGATCGACCTCGAGTCCCATACCCGACCTAGAGGCGGTCGGCGGATAAGAATTCTCACCCCCGCTCGCGCGAACGGCCTATAACCGCAGTACCAGCAGTTCGCGAAACGCCACGGTGTGTGTCGATCCCTACAGTTATTCCTCGCGAGGCCGTCGGTTCAGGTATGGCCGAGGACTCCGACGACGGCTACAGCCTCGCGGAGCTGTTCGTCCTCAAGTTCGTCCTCGCGGACGTGCTCATCATCTTTGTCCTGCTGTTTGCCGGCGTGTGGTACGCGATCGGACTCGCGGCACTGTTCGTCGTCAGCACGTTCCTCGTGTGGTATCTCACGAATCGCGACCCTCCACGGCCGGAAGCCGCCACGGTGGGCGCATCCGAAACGGCCGACACCGCCGTCGACCCCGTTACGAAACTCCAGAACCGGTACGCCGCCGGAGAACTCTCCGAAGCGGAGTTCGAGGCGAAACTCGAGCGGTTGATCGACGCCAACGAGCGCGCCGAGCGGGCGGGTATCGAGACCGAAGGGCTCGAACTCGAGCGCTCGAACTAACCTCGAGCGAACGGATTAGTTCTCGAGCGGAGACTCCGCCGAGTATCCGAAGACGGCCGGGAACCCAACACTCAATCGGACCCCGATCCAAGCACTCCCGATGACGGAGTACGAGGCGGTAATCCTCGACGTCGACGGGACGATCGTCCGCGGCGAGTCGCTGATCCCCGATGTGACCGACGGCCTGAGAGCGCTCGAGCAGGCGGGCTGTTCGCGACTGCTGTTCTCGAACAACCCAACCCGCAGCGCAGATCACTACGCCGAGTTGCTCGAACCCCACGGCGTCGCGGTCGAGCCCGAGCTGGTGCTCACCTCGGCGACGGTCTCGGCGGCGTACCTCGGGGAGACCCATCCCGACGAACAGGTGTTCGTCGTCGGGGGCGACCGACTAGAGGCGATCCTCGAGACCGCGGGCGTCGAGACGACGGCCGATCCGGAGGCGGCGGAGGTCGTCCTCGGCTCGTTCGACGATCAGTTCAGCTACGACATCCTGTCGACCGCTCTCGAGGCGCTTTCGGACGGCGTCCCCTTCTACGGGACCGACCCGGACGTGACGATCCCCGCCGACGACGGCGTGAAGCCAGGGACTGGCGCGATCCTGGCGGCCATGGAAGCGGTCGCCGGCCGCGAACCCGACGCGGTCCTCGGCAAGCCGTCGTCGGTCGCCGCGACGGCCGCGATCGACCGACTCGACGTCCCGCCGGAGCGAACCCTGGTCGTCGGCGATCGTCTGGAGACTGACGTGGCCCTCGGCGCGAACGCCGGAATGGCGACGGCGGTCGTCCTCTCCGGAATCACGGACCGGAGAAGCCTCGAGTCGAGCACGATCGAGCCCGATTACGTCCTCGAGTCCCTCGGCGAGGTCGAGACGCTTCTCGAGTGACTCGAAGCCACAGGAAGTAATCCGCATTCGTCGGGAAACGGAGGCGAGCGTGGCGGTTATCGATCCCCGTTCTCTCCCTCGAGGGCGACCTGACGGAGGCGCTGTCCTCTCTCCGTATCGACGGTGAGTTCCGGCACCGTCGTCGGGTCGTTTTCCTCGTCGATCGCGACGTAGACGAAGTACGATTCGGTGGTCTTCTCGCGTTCGCGCGTCCGCAGGTCCTCGCGTTCGGTGACGAGACGAACCTTCACGCTCGAGGTGCCTGCGTCGTAGACGTAGGCCGTGATGTAGGCCGTATCGCCGACAGGGATCGGGCGCTCGAAATCCATCCGGTTGACGTGTGCGGTCACACAAGTCTCGCCGGAAAAGCGCATGGCCGACATCGCGCCGATCTCGTCCATCCACTTCATCACGTTCCCTCCGTGGGCGACCTCGAGCATGTTCGCGTGGTTCGGCTGAACCATCTCGCGGTTCTCGATCAACGTCTCGATGAGATCGGTCATCGGTCGGTGTTGCTCGAGGAGGGTGATGAGTCTTCCTGTCAACTCTCAGCCATCGGCGCGGCGAACACCTCGGGTGCGATCCACGAGTCGGCTCTCTCCCCCGAGTTCGATACTGGTAAAAGTCGTCGCCGACTGGTCCCCCTAATGAGCGATGCAGGCGACGCCGACGTACCCTCCCCGCCCGACGCGAGCGCGAGCGGCGAGGGGTCGGTCGAAGTCCTCGGGACGGCCCACGTCTCGCAGGCGAGCGTCGACGAGGTACACGAGGTCGTCGATCGGGACCGCCCGGACGTCGTCGCCGTCGAACTCGACGAGGGGCGCTATCGCCAGATGCAGGGGGGGACCCCGGACGACATCGAGGCGAAAGACATCCTCTCGGGCAACACCGTCTTTCAGTTTCTGGCCTACTGGATGCTCTCGTACGTCCAGTCGCGACTCGGCGAGAAGTTCGACATCGAGCCCGGTGCCGACATGCGCGCTGCCATCGAGGCCGCCGAACGAAACGGCAGCGGCGTCGCGCTCGTCGACCGGGATATCCAGGTGACGATCCAGCGGTTCTGGCGTCGGTTGTCCGTCTCCGAGAAGTTGAAGATGGTCGGTGGGCTCGCGCTCGGCATCACCGACCCCCGCACCGTCGGACTCGCACTCGGCGCGGCCGTCGGCGCGTTCCTCGGAGCCCTCTTCGCGATCGTGTTCGCGCCGATGCTCGGCCTTGCGGACGTTCTCTTACTCGGCGTGACCGAGCCGACGACGCTCCAGTACGTCGGTGCCGGCGGCCTCGGTGCCCTCGGTGGGGCCTTTCTGGGCGTGCTCTTTCTCCCCTCGCTCGAGTCGGCCGAGAGCTACACCAGCGGCCTGGTAAACGACTTTTCGATACGGATCCTCGCCGGCGTCGTGATCGGGATCGGGATCTGTCTCGCACTGGTCGCCACGGAGACGTTCGCCGGCCCGATTTCGGAAGCGCGATTCGAGAACGCCGGTATCTACTCGATTCGCGCCACGACGGGCGTCGTCGCCGGTCTGGGTATCGGCGTGGTCGCCGGCGCGGCTCTGGGCATCGTCCTGGACGCGTTGAGCGGCGACGTCGAGGACGTCGAGCAGGTCGACATCGAGGAGATGACCGACGGCGACGTCGTCGCGGCGATGATGGAGGAGTTCCGCCAGTTCAGCCCCCGCGGGGCGAACGCGTTGATCGACGAACGCGACGCGTACATCGCACACAACCTCCACCAGTTGCGCGAGCAGGGCTACGAGGTGCTCGCCGTCGTCGGCGCCGGCCACAAAGCAGGGATCGAACGCTACCTCCGGAACCCCGATCAGCTGCCGCCGATGGAGTCGCTGACCGGCACAGCCTCGAGCCGCCGGTTTTCGCCGCTGAAGATCTTCGGCTACCTCGTCATGCTCGGCTTCCTCGGATTCTTCTTCCTGTTGATCATGGCCGGCGTTCGCAACACGTTCTTGCTCCAGCTGTTCGGCGCGTGGTTCCTGTTCAACGGGATCTTCGCGTTCACGCTCGCACGGCTGGCGGGGGCGCGCTGGACCAGCGCGGGCGTCGGCGGCGCAGTCGCCTGGCTGACCAGCATCAATCCCCTGCTCGCGCCGGGGTGGTTCGTCGGCTACGTCGAACTCAAGTACCGGCCGGTCAACGTCCGGGACGTCCAGACGCTAAACGAGATCGTCAACGACACCACCCGACCGATCGGTGACGCCGTCGGAGACATGTTCGACGTCCCGCTGTTCCGGCTCATCATGATTGTCGCGTTCACCAATATCGGGAGCGTCATCGGCACCTTCCTGTTCCCGTTCGTTGTCCTGCCGTGGCTCGCCCCCGAGATCGGCGGCGTCGACGCGCTGATGGGTGAACTGCTTCGGGGTGCCGAGAACAGCCTCGAGTTGATCCGAGAGGTGATCACGTGAGCGTCCAGGTGGGTCGCCAGCCCGATCCCGAACTCAGCTTCAGTGACAAGGAGCTGTTCGATCTCGCGGTCGCCTGGATCGTGCTGAGCGTCGCGTTCGCGCTCCTGATGGCGCCGATCCACCGGTTCGACATCGACGTCGGCTACTTCCTTACGATGGTGGGTCTGAGCTTCGTCACCGTCGGCGTCGCCTTCCTGCTTCACGAACTCGCCCACAAGGTCGTCGCGATCGAGTACGGCCAGATCGCCGAGTTCCGCGCGGACTACCAGATGCTGTTTCTGGCGATCATGAGCGCCCTGATCGGCTTTCTGTTCGCCGCGCCGGGTGCAGTCTACCACCGGGGGCGGATCACCAAGCGGGAAAATGCCATGATCGCACTTGCGGGCCCGGTAACGAACCACCTGCTCGCAGTGTTGTTCTTGCCGATGATGCTGTTCGGCGGTTACCTCGGCCTCATTGGACACATGGGCGTCTTGATAAACCTGTTTCTCGCCGCGTTCAACATGATTCCGTTCGGACCGCTCGACGGGAAGACCGTCCTCGAGTGGAACAAAGGCGTCTTCGGGGCCGTGTTCGGACTAAGCGTCGTATTGCTCGTCGGCTTCTTACTCGTCTTCGGGTTCTGGTAGTCGAGCCACCGTTCTCAGACGCGGTTCAACGCAGTCCGAAAGCCCCAAGCCCTCGCCCCCGAAGGCTCGGACGAATGGCGACGGGAACGATCCCCATCGACGAGCTATCCGGCGGACTCGACCTGTATCTGACCCTCGAGAGCGGACAGAGCTACCTCTGGCGTCGTGAGGACGGCGAGATGTACGGAGGCCAGCGCGCGCCGGAGGCGTGGTACGTCACCGTCGTCGACGGCGAGGTGATCCGCGTCCGCTCGCACAACGGCGTCCTCGAGTGGGAGTCGACCGTCGACGCGGAGCCGACCGTCCGCCGACTCCTGCGTCTCGAGGACGACCTCGAGGCGGTCGTCGCCGACGCACCGGACGATCCGCTGCTCGCCGAGGCCTACGAGACACACCGCGGACTGCGGCTCGTTGATGATCCGCCGTTCGGGACGCTGATCGCCTTTATCTGTTCGGCACAGATGCGCGTCGACCGCATTCACGGGATGGTCTCGACGCTCGCCCGCGAGTACGGCGACGAGTTCGCTCTCGACGGGCGAACCTACCACGCCTTCCCGACGCCCGACCAGCTCGCGGCGGCGACGGAGGCCGAGCTTCGGGAACTGGGGCTTGGCTACCGCGCCCCCTACGTCGTCCGAACCGCGGAGATGGTCGCCGACGGCGACGCCCACCCCGAGGCGGCTCGCGACCTCGAGTACGAAGCCGCTCGCGAGTACCTGACCCGGTTCGTCGGCGTCGGCGAGAAGGTCGCCGACTGCGTCCTGTTGTTCTCGCTCGGCTTCGACGAGGCCGTTCCCCTCGACACCTGGATCACGTCGGCCATCGAGGAGTACTACCCCGACTGCGATCGCGGTTCCTACGCCGACACCTCTCGAGCGATCCGGGAGCGCCTGGGCGGGGAGTACGCCGGCTACGCCCAGACCTACATTTTCCACCATCTCCGGACTGGCGAATAACTCCGTCCGGACTGGTGGGTGACCGCCGTCTAATCACGTCGTTCGGCGGCTACTGGCCGTCACCGTAGTCCTTCCGGCCTGATATCGCCCAGTACGCCTGCGAGACGATCGTGATCGTAAAGATGATCGCCAAGATCGCGGCGACGCCGATCGCGGTCACCCGACCCAGCAGGTAGTACGCGAGCCCGCTCGCGACGAGCACGAACAGGACCGAGCCGACGACGAGTTCGAGTAGCTCCCGGAGCGTCCGCCGGTGACTCGAGATTTCGAGGAACTCTTCCTCGAGGCGGTCGAGGACTCCCATCGGCTATCCCTACGGGCTCGAGCACCCTCGTCCTGTCGGCTCCAAACTGTTTCGTGGGGCGGTTCAGCTCCGGACGAAACTCACCGAGACGGAGGCCACGAGTTCACGGCCGCCACAACGGATGGCGACAGCTGAGCGCCCGGTCTTCGAATCGATCCGTCCAGGAATCATCTGCCGGGGGGTGCGTCGCGTGTGTAACTGTCGCACGCCGTTCGTCAGCCACGCGTCGGACGAAAGTCAGACGCGATGGACCTCGACCGGAGAGTGTGCCGTTCCGAGGGTGGGAATTGGGAGGGCCCGTCGGACTCGAGGCCGCGAACGCGCGGGATTTTTGACGGTCGCGGTCGACCGCACGGACATGACAGAACGAACCCGCGCACACGTGTTCGTCTCCGGAACCGTCCAGGGCGTCTTCTACCGGGCGACGACGCGCGATACCGCAAGGGAGCGAGGCGTCGACGGCTGGGTCAAAAATCTCGAGGACGGCCGCGTCGAGGCGGTCTTCGAAGGACCGGAGGATGCGGTCGAGTCGATGGTCGAGTGGTGTCACGACGGGAGCCCGAAAGCCAGCGTCGAGGACGTCGAGGTCGAGTACGGCGACCCGCTGGGCGAGAACGGATTCGAGATTCGATACTGATTCGGCGTGCCGAGTCAGCGCGGTCGATGCTTGACCCGCCCGCACTGGCTCGAGTCACCATCGTCGATGGGTTCTCGAGGGAATTAGATATCCACTGAACGCCAGGGCGCACCCGGTCGCACTGCGAGTGCCGCGGTTCGAAACGAGTGGACACAAAATAATGACTTTCATGAGATGACTGAACACGTTTTATTAGTGCCTCTGTATTCGAATCTATGAATGCCCCGAAAGAAATCGCTCGATCGAAGAACGTACCTGAAATACACTGGCGCGGTGAGTTTGCCAGCGCTCGTCGCTGGCTGTGGCGACGAGGGCCCCGGCGAGACAGAAGAGGACGAAGAGGAAGACGGTGACGTCGACGACGAGGACGTCGACGACGAGGCCTGGGAAGGGGTAGACGAGTTCTACTTCGAGGGACGAATCGCGGCCTGGACGGGAATCGAACCGGAGATTATCGCTGGAGTAGATAACCCAGATTTGGTCCTTTTCGAGGGTCAAGAGTACGACTTCCGCTGGATAAACGAAGACGGCGCGGTACACAATATCGCGATGCACGACGAGAACGAGGACGTCGTTGACGACTACGCAACTGAGGGGATGGGCGACGAAGGTGAAGAACAGACGCTCGAGAACGTCGTCGCTTCCGAGGAGATGGGGACGTACATCTGTGAGTTCCACCCGACGACGCAGGTCGGCGACCTCGAGGTCATTACGAATTGATCCTCTACATATTGTGCGCTATTTTTCCAGTTGCCGGATCGATTATACGCAGTTTCGCTCCATCGCTACCTGTATGTACGAGTACACCACGAGCGAAGCGACGGTGTGAGATCGATTCTGTGATACGGTCTCGTCTCGGAACCGCCGCGCTATCGGTGTCGGTGCACGTCACTACACACCCGATCGCCGCCACTCTGGCGATCGGTGTATCACTACCACTCCGGGAACCCCATTCACTTTCACTCCGGTAACGCACACCTTTTAGCCTCGCCGTTAGTATGGGGAGACAATGACGTCGTTCCAGTCGACACTCGGTGAGGATGCCGGGATCGCCGAGGAGCTGGCCGAGAACCAGCAGGCGATCTCGATCGCCGAGTTCTTCGAGAAGAACAAGCACATGCTCGGCTTCGACAGCGGCGCTCGAGGCCTCGTGACGGCCGTCAAGGAGGCCGTCGACAACGCGTTAGACGCCGCCGAGGAAGCCGGCATCTTACCGGACATCTACGTCGAAATTCAGGAAGACGGTGACTACTACACACTCATCGTCGAGGACAACGGGCCAGGGCTGACCAAAGAGTCACTTCCGAAAGTCTTCGGGAAGCTACTGTACGGCTCGCGGTTTCACGTCCGCGAACAGAATCGCGGTCAGCAGGGGATCGGAATCTCGGCGGCAGTGCTCTACTCGCAGCTGACGAGTGGCAAGCCCGCGAAGATCACCAGCCGAACCCAGGGTGCAAGCGACGCCCAGTACTTCGAGCTGATCGTCGACACCGACGACAACGAACCCGAGATCAGCGTCGAGGAGGCGACTTCCTGGGACCGTCCCCACGGCACCCGAATCGAACTCGAGATGGAGGCGAACATGCGCGCCCGCCAGCAGCTTCACGACTACATCAAACACACGGCGGTCGTCAACCCCCACGCCCGCCTCGAGTTACGCGAGCCGAAAGCGGAGTTCAAGTTCGAGCGGGCGACCGACCAGCTCCCCGAGGAAACCGAGGAGATTCGCCCCCACCCCCACGGCGTCGAACTCGGCACCGTGATGAAGATGCTCACGGCGACTGACTCCCACAGCGTCTCGGGATTCCTCCAGGAGGAGTTCACCCGTGTCGGGAAGAAGACCGCCGACTCGGTGATCGATTCCTTCCGCGACCGCCACTACGGCCGCGAGATGCGCTGGCGACCACCCGCACCACAGGAGAGAATCGACCTCGAGTCGATCGTCTCGGATGCGACCGCCAACAAAGGTGCCGACGCGACGGCCGCCTTCGCCGGCGCGATCGCCGAGGCCGTCGACGACCGCGACCGGATCGCCCACCACGAACTGCGCGCCGACGTGGAGGCGGCCGCCGAGGCCACCGAATCCGAACACGGAACGACGTTCGGCGAGACAGTTCGGGAGAACGCGGTCGAAGCCGTCTGGCTCGCGTTGATCGACGCCGCCGAAGAGGACGAGAGCACCCCTGGGGATGCCGACGCTGCGGGTGACGGAGAGACGGTCGACTCGAGGATCGTCGCCGACCTCTACGACCTTGCGGACGACGCGACGAGCACTCGCAAAGACGACGAAACCGTCCACGCCTTCGCCGACCGGCTCGGGGCCAGGTTCGAAGACGAAGAGGACGTTCGCCACCGCCTCACCCGCCGGGCACTCCGCGAGTACGTCGACCGTGCGGCCGAGTTGACCGAGGAGTACGACGACGTCGCCTTCGGCGACACTGCCCGCGAGAACGTCGTGGAGGCGATCTGGGACGTCATGGCGACCGTTCCCGACGACTTGCCGCTGGTGCGCGAACTCGCCGACGATCGAGACGCCGCGAGCGACCTCGTCGACGGGATGCGCGAGACCGACATCATGGCACCGCCGACGCGGTGTCTCTCGCCGATCTCCGCGGATCTCATCGAGGCTGGCTTAGAGAAGGAGTTCGACGCCGACTTCTACGCCTCCGCGACCCGTGACGCCGAAGTTCACGGCGGCGATCCGTTCATCGTCGAGGCGGGGATCGCCTACGGCGGCGACCTCGAGGCGGAAGGGAGCGCGGACGTCCTGCGCTTTGCGAACCGCGTCCCACTCGTCTACCAGCGCGGCGCGTGTGCGACGACCGATGTCGTCAAGTCGATCGGCTGGCGCAACTACGGGCTCGACCAACCCGGCGGCTCGGGCCTGCCGAACGGCCCAGCAGTGATCATGGTCCACGTCGCCTCGACGAACGTTCCCTTTACCAGCGAGTCGAAAGACGCGGTCGCGAACGTTCCCGAGATCGAAGACGAGATCGAACTCGCGATTCGGGAGGCCGCCCGCGAACTCAAAAGTTACCTGAACAAGCGCCGGTCGATGCAACAGCGCCGGAAGAAACAGAACGTCCTCGGGAAGATTCTGCCGGAGATGGCCACGAAAGTCGCCGAGGTCACCGGCCGCGAGGAACCAGATATCGACGACGCCATCGCTCGCATCATGAACAACGTCTTAGTCGAACGCCGGATCGAAGCAAACGGCGACGGACAGGCCGTCTCGGTCGTCGTCGAGAACAACTCGAGTACGACCGAAACGCTCGAGATCACCGACATCGTCTCCGCCGAGCCACGGAAGCTCAGCGACGGCGCGACCGTCGTCGAGATGGATGGCGAGTGGTTCGTCAAGTGGGAAGCCGACGTCGGGAGCGGCGACGAGGCCGAACTCGAGTACGAGATCGCCGACGACGCGGCGTTCGATCTGGACGTCAAAGGCGTCGAATCCGAGAAACTCACCGTCACGGAGGGAGACCGATGAGTACCCAGAAAGACCAGCAAGCTAGAGAACAGTTGATCGATCTCGCCGCACAGTTTTACGACCAGTTCGAACTCGGCGAGATTCCGCATATGTCCGTGCCGACGCGGACGAAAAACAACATCGAGTACGACGAGGGAAGCGGCGTCTGGGTGTACGGCGACCGGGAGTCGACCCGATCGGCGAACTCGGTTCGTGGCGCGCGAAAGCTCTTGAAGGCGGTCTACACCATCGAGTTCCTCGCCGATCAACTCGAGGAAGATCGCTCGTCGACCCTGCGTGAACTGTACTACCTCTCGGAGAGCTGGGACAACAAGGAAGCCCAGTTCAGCGACCAAGACGAGTCGAACGGGCTGATCGAGGATCTCGAGATCGTTTCGGGAGTCACCCGCGAGGACTTTCATATGCGCCCCGAAGAATCGGGTGCGACGATCATGGGGCCGTTGCATCTCCGCGAGCAGACTCGCCGCGGGGAACGCGAGATTCACTGCCAGGAAGACGTCGGCGAGGGGGGGTACCAGATTCCGAACAACCCCGATACGATCGAGTTTCTCGATAGCGACGCCGACTTCATGCTCGCAGTCGAGACCGGCGGGATGCGCGACCGACTCGTCGAGAACGGTTTCGACGACGAGTACAACGCCCTGATCGTCCACCTCAAAGGCCAGCCCGCACGGGCGACCCGTCGGATCATCAAGCGCTTACACGACGAACTCGACCTCCCGGCGACGGTGTTCGCCGACGGCGACCCGTGGTCGTATCGGATCTACGGCTCCGTCGCCTACGGCTCGATCAAATCGGCCCACCTCTCGGAGTATCTCGCGACGCCCGAAGCCGAGTACATCGGCATTCAGCCCGCCGATATCGTCGAGTACGACCTGCCGACCGATCCCCTCTCGGACTCGGACAAGAACGCCCTCGAGAGCGAACTCGAGGACCCCCGGTTCCAGACCGACTACTGGGAAGAACAGATCGAGTTGCAACTCGAGATCGAGAAGAAGTCCGAACAGCAGTCGCTGGCGTCTCACGGTCTGGATTTCGTGACGGATACGTATCTCCCCGAGCGTCTGGATGCGATGGGCGTGATCTAGCGGTTCTCGAGCCGGGCTGAAAAAGCGACGTTTTCGATCGGTTCGAAGAGGCCGATCGCTCGAGTTCGGCGGGTGAAAATGGGCGACAACGGTTGTCATCATTCCCAGTTCGCTGGAGTGGGTCTCTCCCTTTATTCATCCCACCCGCCAAATGACGGGTGCGGTCTCAGCCCGTGACCGCATATCCCACCAAACAGTCTGTCCACTACCGAGAGACGCCCCTCTGGCGTATCGGCTACGCCACACCCACAACCCCACCCAGCCGTTTTCCTCCGAACCGTTTCCGTGCCATCTGTCGTCTCCGAATCAACACGTTCAGTTTCACACGTTATTTCGAAGGTGAAAACCGCCAGGCGCTGTTCGGAGCGTAGAAACCGCTAAACGTAGCCGAACTCGTGGGCCGCACCCATGAGCCCGAAGACGAGGACGACGGCCAGACTGATCGCGTAGTAGGCGACCCACCGCCGCGAGGGCTGGAACTGTTCGGGCAGGTGTTCTCTGACGACGTACCAGTTCGCCGGGTAGAAGAGGATCTCCGTGATCGCGAGGATCGCCGAGATCCAGATGAGGAACGTGACGGGGACAGCGCCGAGTGTGAGAACGACGCCGATGCTCACGGCGACGATGGCGACCACGACAGCCTTCCTGATGCGCTCGCCGTCGAGGTCGGGGCGCTCTACGGCCATCGGGACGATGTCACCGGTCGCCCGCGAGGCGCCGTCGAGGAGCGTGATGACAGTTGAGTACAGCGCGGCGAACGCGCCGAGAACCATCGCGTAGTAGGACCACTCGCCGAAGGAGTCGCTCAGGATGGTGCCGATGGCGACCGCGAGGTTCGCGTCCGCCGGCGGGTTCGGATAGAGGACGTTCGCGGCGAGGACGACCATCGCGACGATGAGGACGAAACTGAACGCGTAGCCGATGTTGAAGTCACGTCGGCCGGTCTGGATCCAGGCGCGGATGTAGTCGTGGTGGGCCTCGTCTTCGGGATCGAGGCCGCGGTCGCGCAGTTCGCCAGCACCCTCGCCTTTCGCCATGCTCCAGCTTCCGATGAGGACGCTCGTGCTGAAGCCGGTCGGCGCAAAGCCCGCCGCGGCGGCGAACAGACCGACGAACACCGGTCCGGTGAGATCGGGAACGGTAAACGCCGTTCCAATGGCGACGTCACTCGGCGGCGGGCCCACGAACACGCCCAGCACGATCAGTAGGCCGAGTGCGATCGTAAAGCCCAGCAGGATCTTCTCGAGGAGGCTGTACCGGGTGAACAGGACGAGCGCACCGGCGAGACCGACGAGGGCGACGAACGCCTGCGGGAACGAAAGCGGCGTCAACGCCTCGACGAACGCGGCGGTACTCATTCCGACCGCGGCGGTGATCCCGGCGTAGGCGACGAGAAAGACCGCGACCGTAAACCACTGCATCCAGTTGTTCGGCCCCGGCAGGTCGCCGTACGCTTCGACCGGGTTCCCGCCGACGCCGTAGTTGTACCGAATGCCCAGTTCCCAGGCGCCGTACTTCGCGAGGTAGATGAGCGCGAACAGCCAGACGGCAAACAGTCCGAACGTCCCGCCGAGCGTCGGCGCGAGGACGATGTGGCTGGCGCCAATGCCGATCAGTGCCCACAGCATCGAGGGTCCGAAGTGGTTCCTGAAGAACCCACGCCAGTCAGTCGACGGATACGTAAGCTCGGATTGGTGGACCTCACTTTCGACACCGGCCTCACCGGCCACGCCACTCACCCCTTCGCACAGCGGTCCGTCTCGACTCACCGTTCGTCGAACCCCACTCCCCCAGACGCCGATCTGTGATCGCCATATGAATCGTCCGCAACTTCTCGAGGGTGTACTTATACGTTCGTTGTTCGACCGACGCGTCGCGGTCCCATACGGATTGCTGTCCCTGTGTAGCGCTGCTCCCGGAGAACGGGTTCCGGAAGCGGGCGGTACTGACGGCCAGTAAACCGTATCAAGGCAACGTCAGATCCATCTTCCCGAAGTTACCGGTGATCGATGACTCCGTCCGATCGATCACCGGTATCGAACGACAACGGCCAGTAGACGACGCCAAAACACGAGGGTTCACTCGTCGAGGACCACGGGCACGCCCCGGTTGGCGACGTCGACGACGAACGCGTCGGCGTCCGCTTCGATCTCTTCGAAGGTGTCGTAGTGGACCGGCAAGACGAGATCGGGATCGATCGTCGCTGCGAGGGCTGCCCCATCGCGTCGATCCATCGTAAACGTCCCGCCGATCGGCGGCAGAAGGACGTCGACGTCGAGGTCCTCGTGAAGCGGGAGAACGTCGGTATCACCCGGCCAGAACGCACAGATACCGTCGACAGTAACTCCGAACCCGCATCCGTCGCCCTCAGGATGGTACGGTGACCCACTGTCGTCGGTGTGTCCTCCCGCGGGGTCGTTGTACGCTGGGGTGGTAAACAGGTCGAGCGGGCCGAGGACGAACGACTCGTCGGCCCGGACGCGTTCGACCACGAACGGGAGTTCTTCGGGTGCTTCCTCGACCCGATCGATCTCGCTCGCGTCGATCGATTCGTGAACTGCGACGATCGCGTCCTCGTGGGCGACCCGGCGGATCGACTCCGGATCGTAGTGGTGTGCGTGTGAGACGAGGATCAGGTCGCCATCTCGAGCGTCGTACCCATCCAGCACACCGTACTCCGCTGGCCCGGGGTCGACGTAGATGACGGCACCCGTCTGGCCCTCGAGGCGAATCGTCGCGAGTCCGAACCAGTCGATCGTCACCGCACCGAAACGGACGGTCATGGACAGCGGTTCGGGAGCGAGGGTCGAAAAGCGTTCGACTCGAGAGCGGTGCTGATCGGATCAGCGAGAACGCAAAACGGACCTCCGGAGGAGTGTTCCGAATCTTTCATGATTATTAGGTGTATATCGGAACATATATAACAACAATTCCGATTATTTTATAAGGTAGGCGGAAGCTTTAAGTCTCTTACGACCTTACCATACGTTAGCTGAGGCGACCGGGTTTCTTCTGGTTCCCCCACCCGGGAGCCCCGAGTAACGCACCCGATACACCATGACCGATACACGCATTCGAACCTATTCGGACGAACGAGAGGAAGAGAACGAGGAAACGACGACGCGATCGACGGAACGAGAACAGTGCCCGGAGTGTGGCGGGCGGCTCATCAGCGACGCCGAACACGCCGAGACCGTCTGTGAGGACTGTGGACTCGTCGTCGAGGAAGACGAAATCGACCGCGGTCCCGAGTGGCGTGCGTTCGACGCCGCCGAGAAGGACAAGAAAAGCCGCGTCGGTGCTCCGACAACCAACATGATGCACGACCAGGGGCTCAGCACGAACATCGGCTGGCAGGACAAAGACGCCTACGGCAAGGCGCTCTCGAGTCGCCAGCGACAGAAGATGCAGCGACTGCGCACCTGGAACGAGCGTTTCCGCACGCGAGACTCGAAAGAGCGCAACTTAAAGCAGGCACTCGGCGAGATCGACCGCATGGCTAGCGCGCTCGGGCTCCCCGAGAACGTCCGTGAAACTGCGTCGGTGATCTACCGCCGCGCACTCGAGGAAGACCTCCTGCCGGGACGGTCGATCGAGGGCGTCGCGACGTCGTCGCTGTACGCCTCCGCTCGCCAGGCGGGCACCCCACGCAGCCTCGACGAGATCTCGGCCGTTTCCCGCGTCGACAAGATGGAGCTGACCCGCACGTACCGGTACGTGATTCGGGAACTCGGGCTGGAGGTCCAGCCGGCCGACCCCGAGAGCTACGTCCCCCGGTTCGTTAGCGACCTCGATCTCTCGGACGAGACCGAGCGAATGGCCCGCGAACTGCTCGACTCGGCCCGCACGGAGGGCGTCCACAGCGGCAAGTCGCCGGTCGGCCTCGCCGCCGCCGGCGTCTACGCCGCCGCACTGCTGACCAACGAGAAGGTCACCCAAAACGAGGTCAGCGAGGTCGCCAGCATCTCCGAAGTGACGATCCGCAACCGCTACAAGGAGCTGCTCGAGGCTTCGGATACGGCGGCACCCGCGTGAACCTCCGCTCTTTTCTCACCGATCGCTCGTAACTGACGATTTCGTTCACCCGACCTCGAGTTGGGTCGACGACGAACCGTCCGGCCGCGAGTACATTCGTCTCGAGCCGACGCTTTCGTCCCTCGGGTCACTCATACGGTTTACTGGAAATCACTTCCGGTGCGACCGCGACCCATCCTGCGGTCGCACCGGTAACTCGTTACAGCAATCCGTATCACTCGTCGTAGCGTAGTTCGAGCTCGAGCGCCCGGTCGAGCAGCGCTTCGTCGTAGTAGTCGGCGGTCTGTTCGGGCCGCGTCCGGTGGATCGCACGCACCGTCCGGATCGTGTTCCGGAACACCTTGAACGTCGCCTCGTCGACCATCTGGCCGTCGATGGTGACTGCGCCGGTCCCCTCGCGTTTGGCCTCGTTGAACCGCTCGATTCGGTCGACGTCACGCTCGAGTTCCGCGGGCGTCGGCGTGTGGATCGTGTTCGCCTGGATCGTCTGTTTCGGATGGAGCGACCAGGAGCCGTTGAGGCCGAGTCGGGCTTCGTGTTCGACCTGATCGGCGTACCCCTCGGCGTTGTAGTACGTGAGCCCGGCGCGTTGGGTGAACAGATCGTCGAACGGGCCCCCGATTGCGAGCAGGTCCGCCGCGCTCGTCTCGTTCGAGAGTGCCTCGAGCAGGCCGTCCCAGCGCGGCCGGCCGTCGCCGAGATCCCGGCCGCCGAGTTCGGCGGTGTAGTCGACGGGGCCGAAGACCAGCGCGGCGAGTCGGGAGTTCTCGCCGAATCTCGCGATCTCGCGCAGATCCGAGCGGGCACGTCCCGTCTCGACGATCACCGCGAGTTCGATCGCCCCCTCGTCGTAGCCGTGGCTCGCCTCGGCCTCGGCGACGACCGCCGCCGCGCGTTCGACGTCCTCGAGTCGCCCCACCTTTGGGACGACGACGCCGTCGATCTCGTCGCCGATCTCGCCCACGAGGCGGTCGATCTGGTGGCGGCCCTTCTCGCGGTACGGTCGATCGGCGTAACTCCACTCGACGCGGGGCCAGATTTCGCCCGCGAAGTCGGCCCGCGGGACCTCCGCGAGGACGTTCTCGAGTCCCTTCGCCTTCGCGTCGGGTGCGGTGCCGTCCTCTAAGTCGGGAACGAGCCAGTCGGGGGCTTCGAACCCCTCGGAGGCGAGGCCGGAGACGAGATACTTCGCCGACTCCTCTCTCGGGACGGCGGCCGGTGCAGTCTGGAACGTTCGACAGATTCGTGGTTCGGTCGTCGGTGTCATCGTTGATTTTGATGGGGTCGGTGGTCCCTATCGGTTTGGGGTATCGGCGATCCGGTCGTCTGCCGTGGTTCGGATGTCGGACGTCGCGAGACCACCGTCGGCGGTGTTCGATCCTCCGAATCACGGCGTTCGGTCGTTCGGGTCACGGCGCTCGTTTCCGGATCTCGGCCGTCCGCGTGCCCGAGTAGACGGGTTCCTCGTGCTGGTTGAACGCGACGTGTTGAAAGCGAACCGTGCCGGCCCGCCCGTCCGAGGCGTCGTCCTCAACCTCGAGGACGCGGGTGAACGCGTAGACGGTGTCGCCGGGTGTGACGAAGTCGTGGAACGACTCGTCGTCGAAGCCGACCTCGCGCCAGGTTCGTTCGTCCGAGCGGGCGTGGCCGAGCGCGATCGACCGGGTAACGTCGCCGTAGGTGACGACGTCGCCCGACGGAGTCTCCGCCATGACGTCAGCGTTGTAGTGTTGTCCGGCCGTGTTGAGCGTCGCCAGTGGCAGCGCCGCGACGGTAACGTCGTCCTGGGTTCGCCCGCGTTCGTGCCGGTAGGCCACCGCGGTGTCACCGCCGCTTGCCGCCTCGAGGGCCTCGAGGAAGTCCTCGAAGAAGCCGCCCTCGGGTACGATCAGGTCCGTGGGGAGGTCGTCGTCGGGTGTGGTTTCGGCTGTCCCCGACGAACCGGTTCCGTCGGCGTTTGTCGCGCCATTCCCAGCCGTTTCGACGGGCTCGCGCCGTGGGATCATGTTCGTCCGCTCGTAGGTACAGAGGGGCTCGTCCGTCTCGGCGTCGATTCCCCGTGTTCGCCACGTGACGATCCCGTATTCGGGCCGGGAACTCGAGGTCGCGGTCGAGACGACCTCGCTCTCGACGCGGAGTTCGGTGTCCGGATAGACCGGGGTCCCGGGGAACCGCAGGTTCGTCCGGCCGAGGAAGTAGCCGCCCCTCTCGCTTAACTCCTCGACGGTGATCCCGAGCGTGGCCGCCGTGAGATAGTCGGGGTGGATCGGCGGCTCGTCGAACCCGCGCGCTCGAGCCGCGTCGGTCCGCCAGTAGGCCGGATCGTGGTTGAGCGTCTGGCTCGTCCAGCGTTCGTTCCCCCAGCGGGTGAGTCGAAGCCCGGGGTCGTGTTCGACGACGTCACCCTCGGCGAACGTCTCGAAGGTGTTTCCCTTCGGTCTGGTCTCGGCGCGCTCGAGGGCTCGAGCGAACGTGTCGGGATCGGTCCACTCCACGGAGTCGTGTCGGTTCCGGGATCCGCGTTCGGCGTCGCCGTTCGACCTCGAGTTCTCAGTCATCGGCGCTCACCTCCCCGGATTCGGAGTCCGACCCGGCTCCGGTCTCCGCGTCGGTGCTCGTCCGTTCGGCGGCTCGCTCTCGCCGGGCGATCGTCCGCCGCATCTCGTTTTCGACGAGCATGTAGCCCTCGTCGAACCCCATGCCGGGTTTCGCGAGCGTCTGGGCGGCGTCGGTCGCGAGCGCGACGTGGGCGCAGGCCCGCGCCGAGGTCGCGGTCTCGTTGCACGTTCCGCCGAGGTACGCCTCCGTGTCGGTCCCCTCGCAGTAGCGAACGGCTCGCCCGCTTCGGTGGATCCCGCCGAGATCGGGCGTTTTCACCTGCACGAGGTCGGCCGCGCCCGCGTCGACGAACGCCTGTACGTCGGCCAAGGTGTTACACCACTCGTCGGCGACGATAGGGACGTCGACGCCAGCGTCCCGGAGGCCGTCGCGGAGTTCGGCCATCGCCTCGATCTGAGTCTCGCGGCTCCCAGCGTCCATCGGCCCCTCGATCTGTATCGAGAATGGCGCGGCTGCTTCCTCTATGGCGTAGAAGTAGTCGACCACCTCGGCCCGGTCGTACGGCGGCCCGAACAGGTCGCCGATCGTCCCGTAGACGTCGACGTGGAATCGCGGCTCGTAGCCCTCGGAGCCGAGTTCCAGCGCCCGTTCGGCGAGCCAGGCGACGTACTCGAGCAGTCCCTCGCCGTCCGGGCCGAGCTTTTCGGCGCTGTTGATCAGTGCGTGGGGCAAGACCGGAACGCCCTTGACGATCATCTTCTCGGCGTTGGCGTAGCGGTCGTCGCCGGACTGGCCGAAGACGGGGACTGGATCACTGGCGGGTTCGGTCTCGAGTGCGTCGGCGAGGACGTCCGTCCGGGTCGTGCCCTCGGCGCGGGCCGCGGCCGCCAGTAGCGCCTGCGAGACGCCGTAGCGGATCGCCGTGTGAAGTTTCTCCCCATCGATTCGGAGGTGTTCGATCGCCTCGGCGTTCTCGAGGAACCCGCGCGCGTCGCTCCCGCGGAGTGCGTCGGCGACGGGCCCAGTCACGACGGGGGCGTACTCCTCGGCGCGAAAGAGCGGGTCGCGTCCGCCTGCGCCGGAGTACTGGACCGCGGCGCAGTCGCCGCGGCCGACGGTGCCGTCCGCGAGTTCGACGTCGACGAGCAGCGCCTCGCCGGCCTGACGGATCGCCTCGAAACCGTCGGTGACGGGCTCGCCCTCGTAGACGAAGCCGTCCCGTTTCGCGCCGCGTTTGATCGCCCGCTGGTCGTCCGCGAAGAACCCGGCGTAGCCCGTCGTCGCGTCGATCGTCTCGATCTCCATCTACGCGTCACCTCGGGGCTCCGGGCGGCCGATGAGTTTCCCCTCGCTGATCGCGTCGACGTCGTCGGCGACCATCCGAAACGACTGGTCGCGTCCCTCGGTGTCGGCACGCTGTGAGAGACGCCCGCGGTGGATCTCCTTGATCTCGTCGTCCATCGCGAGCTCGCCCCACTCGAGGATTCGGACGCGTCCGTCGTCGTCTCGCGCCGGAAGGACGGCCCCTTTCGCGCTGTCGCTCGGGGAGAAGGGAACGTCGAGCGCCCCGGAGTCGAACGCCGCGAGCGTTCCCTGGACGACGTCGCCGTCGCCCGCCTCGAGGACCGCCTCGAGGAGGTTGCGAGTCTCGCGTTCGATCAGTTGCTGTTCTCGGTCGATGCCGTCGATATCGATGTTCTGTTCGATTGCCATATCGATGACCTGTCTCGTGGTGCGGAGGCCGCTGGCGTTGGCCTCCATCGTTGGAACCCCCTGGAACTCCTGTGGGGACTTGGTGATCACTTTGTCCGGCCGAGCGATCGCAGCGGTCAGTCCGCCGAGGCCGATGACGCCGTTGGCGCGAGCCTCGTCCGGCGGAAAGCCGCCCATCCACTCGTGGAAGACCGTCGTGACGCACACCTCGTCGGGGAGGAACTCCTGGCCGAGTTCCTTCAGGGCCCGCAGGGCGGCGACGTCCTGGACGACGTTGCCGACCTGTCCGTAGCCGAGCGTCAGCGACCGCACACCCTGTGTGGCGGCGAGTTTGCCCTCTATCAGCATGATCGCGATGGCGATCGACGGCGGAACGAGCGTGCCGGTCAGCGGTCCGAACGGTTCGCGGTTGATCCGGACGCCGTGTTCCGTATAGGTGCCCGCCAGCCGGTCGACGAACTGCCAGTTCTCGATCGTCTCCGCGAGGCTGTGGCGGTTGGTGTAGGGAATGTTGTAGGAGATCGGCCCACCCTCGAAGCTCTGGAAGCCACCCGCAAACGTGATCGCCGCGAGCAGCCGGGCGTCGGGGGTGCCGTGGCGCACCTCGATCGGCGCGTCGGTCGCGTCGATCAGTTCGCGACAGCCCTCGACGCCGTGGTTCACTGCAGGAAACCCGTTGAGGGTGTCGTCGCCCGTCTCGCGGGCGTTTTCGAGTCCTTCCCTTGCTTTTTCGTAGGCGTTGTCCCGCGTGTAGGAGTCGATCGTGGTGGGGAGGAGGTCGGCCTCTCCCGACTCGTGGAGGTACGCGAGCAGTTCGATCTGATCCTCGAGTCGGGGGACGCCGGCCCGCGGCTGGAGCAACGGATCGTCCGCGGACTCGAGGACGTCCGCGAAGCGTTTGTGGGCGGGAAGCGAGTCGTGGTAGCGAATCGCTTCCTCGAAGTCGATGTCGGCTCCGGTCGACCAGTTGGTTCTGATCGTCTCGTCGAGACGCCGTAGCTCGTCGGACGGCAATCGTTCGTCTCGGATCATCTACGTGTTGGCCGCCACCCGCTCGGTTTCGGGCGGTGTGATCCGGAGGTCCCGACGGAGCGCGGCGATCGCCTCCTCGGGGTCGGTTTCGGAGTCGAAAACGCGATCGAAGCCCAGCGCCTCGAACGTCTCGCGCGTTCGCTCCCAGTCGTCCTGGCCGACCGCGAGGTTGCCACCGATGTAGGTGACCGCGTCGACGTCGGCCGCCTCGAGAACGTCGTGAAAGCCCTGACAGTCCTGTTTGGCGTGGCCGTACAGCGACGAGACCAGTACAGCCTCGGCGTCGTGTGCGCGTGCGGCCTCGGCGAACTCCTCCTGGGAGGTCTGGACACCGAGGTTGACGACGTTGAAGCCAGCTGTACGAAACGCCTGCTCTAGGATCGTGATCCCGACGACGTGTGCGTCGGAGCCGATCACGCCGAGAACGACCGTATTCGACATGCATACCGACCCATGTGAGAGCGGGTGATAAACTTAATGATCTTCCATGATAATATTCTTTAATCGTGTTTAGTGACCGGGTGTGGCATACAGCCACAAATATAATGATTGTTCACAACAGTTTTATGCTCGCGCCGGGTGCCTCGAGGCATGGGTGCGCTCTCGAACCTGCGCGTGTTGGATCTGACCCAGGTGCTCGCCGGGCCGTACTGTACGATGTTGCTCGCGGATATGGGTGCAGACGTCGTAAAGATCGAGCGACCCGGCGGGGACCTCATCCGGTCGAACCCGCCGTTCGCGGCTGACGCCGACGACGAGGCCTACGGCGGCTACTTCCAGAGCGTCAACCGCGGGAAGCGAAGCGTCGAACTCGACTTCGGCGACGACGCCGACCGCGAGGCGTTTCTCTCGCTGGTCTCCGAGGCCGACGTCGTCGTCGAGAACTACCGCGCGGGGACGATGGCGAAGTACGACCTCGGCTACGAAACACTCAAAGAGCACAATCCGGCGCTCGTCTACTCGTCGATTCGAGGGTTCGGTGACCCGCGTACGGGCGAGACGGATCGGCAGGGACAGCCCTCGTTCGACCTCGTCGCACAGGCGCTGGGCGGCGTCATGGAGATCACCGGCCACCCCGACGGCCCGCCGACGAAGGTCGGCCCCGGCATCGGCGACCTCTTTACCGCGACGCTAAACTGTATCGGCATTCTCGCGGCGATCAACCACCGCGAGCACACCGGCGAGGGCCAGTACGTCGACACCGGGATGTACGACGCGATGATCAGCCTCACCGAGCGGGCGGTCTACCAACACTCCTACACCGGTGAGCCTCCGACCCGCCGGGGTAACGCCCACCCCACGCTGTTCCCCTACGACGCCTTCGAGACGGCCGACGGCTACGCCGTAATCGCCGCCTTCGGCACCGCTCACTGGCATGCACTCTGTGAGGCGATGGATCGGCCCGATCTGGCCGCCGCCTACGCCACCGCCGCCGACCGACTCGAGTCCCGTGACCACCTCCGGGAAGAGATCGCCGCGTGGGCCGAGGACCTCGAGACCGACGACCTCGTGGGGACTCTCGAGGGCGAGGTGCCGGCCGCACCGGTTCAGAGTACGGCGGAGATCTTCGCGGATCCCCACGTCCGCGAGCGTGAGATGCTCGTCGCCGTGGACCAACCGGGTGCCAACCGCACAGTCGAGATCGCGGGCAATCCGATCAAAATGACCGAGACACCCCCCGAGCCACGGGGGAGAGCACCGCTTCTCGACGAACACCGGGCGGAGATCCTCGGCGAGGGCGTCGAACGGCCGGCCGACGACTGAGACAGGTTACTGTCATACGGTTTGCTGTAACGATTTACCGGTGCGACCGCAGGACGGGTCGCGGTCGCACCGAAAATGACTCACAGTAGATCGTATCAGTCATTTCCGGCACAACCGCCGTACGGGTCGCGGCCGCGCCGGGACATCTGCACAGCAATCCGTCTGAGTGGGTCTTCGATGGTCGATTGCCGGTCGATCGCCAGATTCGGATTCGATGGCCGGACGGGCCGACCCGATCGACCAGAGCTTTCTTATCCTGACAATTCGAGGACCCGTGTATCATGAGTCAGGCGACGCTGTCGGATCGGCCGTACACGAACTCGAATCTCTTCTCCGGGCACTATCTCGACGAGCGCGTTCAGGATCGCGACGAGTGGGACTGCGACGACGCCGCCCGGGAGGCCATGTCGGAACTGCAGTCGCTGTACGACCTCGAGTCCGACCTCGTCGACGGCTACACGGAGGATCCGTTGATCGACAACTGGATCGACGAGGTGCTCGACGTCCTCGGGTTCGGGACGAACGTCGAGACGACGCTCCCCGGCGGGAGCGGCTACGTCGACGTCTTGCTGTTCGAGGACACCGAGGCGAGACGGGACGCCGCCGAGGTCTACCTGAGCAGCGAGGACACCACCGATCTGTTCGACCGCGGAATCGGCCTCGTCGAAGCGAAGCAGTGGGACGCCGAGTTTACGACGCGCTTCAGCGAACGGCGGCCATACCGGAACGCCTCCCACCAGATCAAACACTATCTCGAGCGAACGCCCGAGGCGATCCAGTGGGGCGTGCTCACCAACGGTCGGAAGTGGCGACTCTACGGAACCAAAGACTACGAGACCCAGACGTACTTCGAGGTCGATCTGCCCGAATTGCTTGAGTCCGGCTCTCTCGAGGCGTTCAAGTACTTCTACGTCTTCTTCCGGCCGGACGCGTTTCGCGAACACGGTGGGACGACGTTTCTCGATTCGGTCTGGTCCGAAAGCGAGACGGTCGCACAGGAACTCGGCGAGGACTTACAGGACAACGTTTTCACCGCAGTTCGGGTACTCGGCCGCGGGTTCGTCGAGACGAACGATCTCGAGATCGATCCCGACGACGACGCGGCTCTCGAGGAGTTAAAAGAGCAGTCGCTGGTACTGTTGTATCGGCTCATGTTCGTCCTCTACGCCGAATCGCGGGGGTTGATCCATCCCGAAGGCGAGGGCCAGAACGCGATCACGGAGTACGAGGAGAACTTCAGCCTCGACGAACTCCGTCTGGAGATTCACGACGAGATCGGTGAGGTTGACGACGGCTTCACCGACGCCTACAGCGAGTACTCGACGACGATGTGGAGTCGACTCGAGGACTTGTTCCGGCTGATCGACGAGGGCGAGGAATCGTTGGGCATTCCGCCGTACAACGGCGGGCTGTTCAACCGCGAGCGCCACGAGTTTTTGACCGACCACGAGGTGAGCAACCGGTATCTCGCGGAGGTGCTCTACCGGATTTCGACGACCGAAAACGACGAGGGGCGGTACGTGCTGGCCGACTACGCCGACCTGGATACGCGCCACCTCGGGAGCGTCTACGAGGGGCTGCTCGAACACCAGTTCCGGATCGCACCCGAGGCGTACGCGGCGGTGGCCGAAGACGGCGGGCAGGTCTGGAAGCCGGCGACGGAGGTGACGGTCGCGGAGGCGGTCGAACAGGTCTCCCCGGGTGGGCTGTACGTCGTCAACGACGAGGGCGAGCGCAAGGCGACGGGGGCGTACTACACGCCGGACTACGTGGTCACGTACATCGTCGAGGAGACCGTCGGGCCGCTGGTCACCGAAATCAAAGCCGACCTCGAGGAGCAGGGATTCGAGCCGGGAACCCACGAGTATCTGGGGGCGTTCTACCGGCGGGTGACCGACCTGAAGATCCTCGATCCGGCGATGGGCAGTGGGCATTTCCTGACGCGGGCGACGGAGTACCTCGCCCAGCAGGTGATGGAAGAGGTGCGCGAACTCGAGGAGGCGACGGCGTTCGACGAACAGCGGGTGCGCCGGGACGTCGCGAAGGAGTGTATCTACGGCGTCGACTTGAACGGGATGGCGGTCGAACTCGCGAAGCTGTCGATGTGGCTCGAGACGCTGGCGGCGGATCAGCCGCTTGCGTTTCTGGACCACCACCTGAAAGCGGGCAACTCGCTCGTCGGCTCGGACGTGACGGAGGTGCTCTCGAACGGCGCGGACGCGGACGACGACGGCGGGCAACTGACGCTCCAGCAGTCGTTCGCTCGGGTGCGCGAGCGGACGCTCGATCACGTCATGGATCGGGTACAGGAGTTACTCGAGATCGACAACGAGACGCTCGCAGACGTCAAGTCGATGGAGGAGATCTACGCCGAGGTTCGGAGCGATCCGTTCTACCAGCGGCTCTTCGAGTTGACGAACGTCCACACGGCCGAACGGTTCGACCTCGACGTTCCCGAAGGGGCCTACGAGCGGATGGCTCGAGCGATCGACGACGAGGACGAGTGGCTCGAGGTACGGGAGGAAGACTGGTTCCAGACTGCGCAGGCAATGGCTGGTGGCGAGGCGTTTTTCCACTGGGAACTCGAGTATCCGGAGGTTTTCTTCGATGACGACGGGGAGAAGCGGGCGGATGCTGGGTTCGATGCGGTGATTGGGAATCCGCCGTGGGTATCAAATTGGGAACTGACAGAGAGTAATGAACAGATTGTATCGACGCTGGAATCACTGTATCAAGAAGTGACCTCTGGGCATTGGGATTTGTTTGTTCCATTCTGTTATCGAGCAGCAACATTAGCAAAGAGTGAAGGGCGACACTCATTCATTACACCAACATCACTGGGAACTGAAAAATATGGGACGAAAATTCGAGAAAAATTCATCGATGATTGGACAATACACCAACTGATACACTTTGGAGAGCATCAGATATTCAATGAAGTTGACCGACAATATCTCATATACATATTATCACCGGAAAAAAGAAAAGATGGTAAAACAAGTTTAGTTGAGTTTAACAATCCACATTTCAGCATTACAGCAAGAATCCATCAGACTAATTTCTCAGAGTATTCTAATTATTCGCTCCGTCCATCTCTAGCAACTACTGATATCGACCTCAAAAGGAAGGTTGACGAGAAAAGTATTCCCGCTGGACATGTTTGCTGTGTCAATGTCGGGGTAGTTGCGCATGCTGCTTCCGATAGTGAACTGGATTTCAAGAAAGATGATGTAATCTCCAAAGAGGCACAGGAGGGACACAAACAGTACATCGAAGGAAGCAATATCTCTCGATACTTGATTGACTGGGAAGGAGAATATATCGACTACGAATCTAAGAGAGAGCATTTTCATCGACCAAAGTTCCCAGAACTCTTTGAGTCTGAAAAAATCCTTGTCCCAAGAGTAAGTGGTGCAGATAATAGGATTGAGGCCTGTTTCGATAAGACAGGATATTACAATAACGACAATGTTACGAATGTCGTCCGTTGGAGCGAGGAAATCTTAGACAAACAGTCTCCGAAAAGCTTCGAGCCATTAGATGACACAGAAGAATTTGATGTAAGAGCGATAGTTGGTATATTCAACTCGAATCTCATCACATATTACTTCTCCCAATTTCTTGCAACTGGAACACTCCAAGGAAGCTATTCCAGTATATATCCAGACGATATCCGAAAGATACCGATTTACAACGGTTTGTCAGATAATAGTAACTTAGTGACGGACCTAGAAGATTTAGTCAGAGAGATAATGAAACTTCGAAAAGACAGAAGTTCGCTTAATCTTTCCCTTCTCGATCACTTGGGGACTTTCTCTAACGAGCTGGCTATTTCTAAGATAGGATTCAGCCAACCACCAGAAAATGCAGCCGACTCCATCCTCACCGATACCGCCGAGGACCGCGAGAACCTCCGCATCGGCTCCGTCGAGGTCGTCCGCGAGTCCGACTCGAGTCTCGAGATCCACCTAACAGCCCGCTACAAACCCGAGAACGAAGACGAGTTCGAGACCGACCGCTGGGGGTACACCGAAACCGAGTTCGAACCCGCACTCCGGATTTCGGATCTCACCGAGACCGAAGCCGACCTGATCGAAGCGTTCGTCCCCGTCGCCGTCGAGGAAGCCGGCGGCTTCGCGAACTTCCGGGAAACCGCCACCAAGACCAACTCGCCCGTCGACCGCCTCCGGAAGCTCACCCTCCCCGCCGTCGCAGACGTCGAGGACGGCCTCGAGAGCTACCTCGAAACGAAGGCTCGAGCCGAGGAACTCGAGGAGAAAATCGAGAAGACCGACGATCTAATCGATGGGATCGTGTACGAACTGTACGGGCTGACGGACGAGGAAATCGCGATCGTCGAAGACGCTGTTGGTGAGTAACACCGCGGCCGACGAACTCGGATGTGACTCTCTCGAGCAGGTGATTCGACCGAACACCGCGTCGAGGAGAGAGTCCGCTACGAGATCTGTCCGATCGACGTGGGTGCCATGCTCGGTCGGAACGGTCGTTCCGAATCGTTGCTGACCGGGAGAGATGATGAGTAATCCTAATATTCGACGACCATTTCTACCAGAATTGATAGATTTTAGTACCCAACCATATGATGGGACAACATGAGGCCGCTCAGTGCTCAGTGTAAAGAACACCTCGAAAACGCATTAGCGGAGGAGAACCCCTCCGAGAAGGATTTTTATATTCGGCAGGTGCTGCAGATGTGTATTAGCGACCATCACCCAGAAGAATACGGGTCACAGTAAGTTTCGCCCGCTCGAGTCGACTGCCGTCTCGGGTCGATGCGCCGAACATCGAAAGGGGAAAGCCCCCATCCCCCTCTCGAGATCGGATTCGTCCGGGTGGCGAGGAACCGGGATTACGGGCGAGTCCCATCGGCAGTTGACCGCTATCGATCCGTCGTCGCCGACGGCACTGGACGCAGTTGTGGCAACGACTGTGCGCCCGTCCCCGCCACAGACCCTAACGTCACCCACCCGAATATACTTGTCGGCCATCTGGTGAGTGGCTGGATTTCACAACCGAGTACATTGAACGTACGGCACTCTCCAGTGCCAAAGCGTGAAAATTAGCCCGTCGACTGATCGATCTATCTACTACACTTCGTTGAAAATACCTGTCCAATGTCGAGACAGCATCCGTGTCGACAAGGTTTTTCACGGCCGGTGTGTAATCACATACCATGGACGAGACGACCGTTCGACTGTTGTGTCCAGAATGTGGGAAAGATTGGCAGGTCACGCCGGGGGAGCTTCCGGCCTCGACCGAGATGTTTCACTGTCCGAACTGTCACGCGTCGCGTCGAACGGCGGAGTTTATGCGAACCGATCGAGACCTTCAGACGTTGAAACAACTCGGGTAGCCGGAACGTAACCGACGGGTTTTCGAATTCGCCGTTTCCGTTCGCAGTGGGCTACGCCGAGGAAAATCGACGGGTAAACCAGGTGTTTCCCGAATTCGGGGATGCCCAACAGCGTCTTAGACGACGGTTTCGCCCAGTCAGTTATCGGTTCGAATTGGTTTGCGATCTCGACAGTCACGAAGGCACAGCATAAGATGCATGGTAACGCGACTCAAGATAATAATATAACCCTGCAGTGGGTAGGAGTGGATGGTTATGAAGAAGCAGGAGCTCATTCACCTTCACGGACTTCTCGCGGAGGTATCGAACCAGTGTGCAGAGTGGAATGACTGTCAGATCGACCTCGAGGAGTACGAATCGCGCGGTATTCGACCGACATCGATCCACAAATCGAAAACGGACCACAAAGCAGCCGTCTTCGCGCTCGCCGGTGGCATCACGACCAACATGCGCGAGGACGAACAGGAAGTCGTCGCCGCAACCGCTGACTGAATCTCGCGTCGTATTCTCGGGTACACTACTCACCGACTGGTGAGACCGTCTCTCTCGTCTCGTTGGAATCTCGGACAACAGTGTGTCTGTCCCCCAGAGAGGAAATACTACGGAGTCTCGCCACGACGGAGCCGAGTCGTCACGGAACGCTTACGGACATCGTCCGTCGGAAACGAGCGATTACTCGACGAGATCCTCGAACTCGGGGAGGATTTCGTCCGACTCCGACTCGTCGTCGTTCGTCTTCGAATCGTCGTCGTCGGTCTCGGGTTCTTCGTCGGCCGACTCCTCGTCGTCGGCCGACTCCTCGTCTTCGATCGTCTCGATTTCCGTAACCTCGAGTGGGATGTTCTCGAGGCGTTGACCGATCTCCTTTCTGGCGATGCGCGAGGCGTGTTCCTCGCGCTCGACGTTGAAGACGGTCATCTCGAGCTCGAGAGCGACCAGCGCCTCGTCGGCTGCGATAAACGCGGGTGGAAGCTCCTCTCCCGATGGGGACGTCCGTTCGCCCATATCGATCTCGACGTAGTTTAAGTCAGGGTTCAGCATCTCGCCCGTCTTCGAGATGGCGATTCGGATCGCCTCGTCTTCCGTCTCCACGTCGAACACCGGCACGGCAGCTTCGACGGCAACCCTGCAGTTCATACCCAACTGTTGGGTCGCCTGTAGTATGAAGGTTCGCCCCACACCCCCCACATCGGCGGACCGGTGATCTTTTGGACGACCCACGCGGTCGTTCGCACATGACCGAGACAGCCGACGACGACCCCGAGGAGGGGGGCGAGGGACTCACGTACGCCGAGACCGGCGTCGACATCGAAGCGAGCGAGGACGCGACCGCCGCGTTGCTCGAGGCCTTTGGGAGCGACCTGCGAACCGAGTACGCCGGCTTGGTCGACATCGGCGACCGGTATCTGGCGCTTGCGACCGACGGCGTCGGCACGAAACTCCTCGTCGCCGAGGCGATCGAGGACTACTCGACGATCGGCATCGACTGCATCGCGATGAACGTCAACGATCTCGTGGCGGCGGGCGTTAGGCCCGTCGCGTTCGTCGACTATCTCGCGATCGACGATCCCGACGAGGAACTCACCAACCAGATCGGCGAAGGGTTGGCCGTCGGCCTCGAGACGGCCGACCTGACGATGCTCGGGGGCGAGACGGCCGTCATGCCGGAGGTCGTAAAAGGGTTTGACCTCGCGGGAACCTGCGTCGGTCTCGCCGAAAAAGACGCGGTACTCGAGGGCGAGGCCGCCGTCGGCGACGTCCTCGTCGGCGTTCCCTCGAGTGGCATTCACTCGAACGGGCTCACGCTCGCTCGCGAGGCCGTCACCCGCAATTACGAGTACACCGACCCGTTCCCCCACGACGAGAGCCGGACGATCGGCGAGGAACTGCTCCGCCCGACGCGGATCTACACCGACTTGCTCGGGCCAATGGGCGACCACGGCGTCCGGGCGGCGGCCCACGTCACGGGTGGCGGCTGGACCAACCTCCTCCGGATGGGCCAGCGTCGCTACGTGATCGACGATCCCCACCCCGCCCAGCCGATCTTCGAGTTCGTCCAGACGGAAGGCAACGTCACCGACGAGGAGATGCACCGCACGTTCAACATGGGGACCGGCTTCGTCGTCGCGCTCCCCGAAGACCGGGCCGGGGCGTTCGTCGAGGAGACGGACGGCGAGATCATCGGTCGCGTCGAAGCGGGCGAGTCCGTCGAGATTCGCGGACTTTCTCTCGAGTAGGCACACGAGACGGATCGCACGGAACGGACCGTTTCCCCGACCGATATCCGGGGTAGTTGCGCTTTCTTCGGTATAATGATAACATAGTAACGAAACGCTCGTCTCCGACTTGACCGACGACGCTTCCTCGGACGCTCCGCGATAGCCGCGGCGGGAACGACTGCCGGCTGTCTCGGCGCGGGCAACGGCGGGATCCTGTCGACGCAGGTGTTCAGAGACGAGAGCGAAACGTTCGAAACCGGAACGGGAACCGAGTGCGGGGTGACGGCCGACTCGGAAAGCGGCCGATCGCTCGTTCAGATACGAGAGGAGGCGTTTCCCTCTCATCGCCGGTGTTGTGGGAAACCGTCGACAGCGAAACGACGTTCGATCTCGAGTTGAAAGCCAAAGCGGAGTACGAACTCAAAGCCCTCGGCGGCACGACCGACGTCACGATCCGCGAACGATCGTAGCGGTCGGCCGCCTCGATCTCACCGATCCGATTCCTCGGCGTCCGTCATCTCGGACGTCTTCGCCCCCGTCGCCGCGCGAATCGCGTCGTACTCCTCGTCGCTGTAAGCGATAAATCGAACCTCCTCGAGGATCTCTGGCTCGTAGCCGTCGATCACCTTTCCGATGATCACCGCGCCGTCAGCGAGGTCGAAACCGGCGACCCCACAGCCAAGCGCCGGCAAGACGACCGAGCGACAGCCCAGCTCGTCGGCCGTCTCGAGTGCGTTTCGCGTCGCGTCGCGGACGCTCTCCTCGGTCGCTTGCCGGTCTCCGTAGTGGGGCATCGCAGCGGCGTGAATCACGTACTCGGCGTCGAGATCGTAGGCGTCCGTGACCACGACGGTACCGAGGTCGACGGGTCCCTCGTCCATCGCCTCCTGATTGAGTTCCTCGCCCGCCTCCCGGCGGAGCGCGCCGGCGACGCCCGACCCCATCCGCAGGCTCGTTCCCGCGGCGTTGACGAGCGCGTCGGCGGACTGTGCTGCGATGTCTCCCTGGACGACGTCGAACTCCATGCAGGGCGATACATCCTCGACGTGGTTGAAACTGTGGCCACCACAGCACCGGCTCGGTCGGGTGTCGACTCGAGGAACTCACGTCGCCGTACGCACCGACCCGAACCGTCACGTCGCCGTGCGAACCAGACCTGCGCCAGTCGATCTCACTCCCCGAGAAAGCGCTCGCGTACCGAACGCGCCGGGTCGGAACCGTATCGATCGACCAGCGGACGGAACGTCTCGCCGAGTGCCCGCATGCACTGTCTCGTCGAGTGATACTCGAGACGGTCGGCGACGGCCGGCCACGCTCGGCCCTGGAGAACTCGCAACACGAGCAGGCGTTCCTGGCGATCCTCGAGTGCGACGGAGTCGGGAGTCTCCACCAGGTACCTGACCGCCAGCGCGCGAAATGGGCCCGGATCGACGTCGAACAGGCCGGGGCCGTAGGCCGCACCGGCGACGATCCGCCACTCGTGGTCGGAGAGTTCGAGCGCCGGCGCGGCGCGCTCGTCGACGCTTCCCAGGAGTTCGCGGACGGTGTCCGGCTCGAGATCAGCGAGGGCGTCGGTCGAGAGGGCCGAAATCCGGCGGGCGAACCACCTCGCGTGCCGATCGTGAAGCGCCCGACCCCCGTCGCTGGCTGGTCGAAGCATGAGCGCCGAGTGTTTCCCGCTGGCGTCGTTTCGAGTGCCCGAGACGTGGACCGTCCGATACCCGTTCTCGCGCCAAAACGAGAGGAGGCCGGGCGTCGCGCCGAACCCGGTTCCGAGCCAGTCGACGGAGTCGTCCTCGTCGGCGGTCCCTCCACGGCCTGCGAACTCCGCCTCGACGCACTCGAGGAGTTGCGAACCGAGTCCTCGCCCACGCGCGTCGTGGTGTGTCGCGATCCGGACGATCCTGATCCCACGAGGGCCTCCCGCTTTCTCGTCTCGGAGCTGGCTCGTGAGCACGTCGGGGAGCATGTTCCCGCGTACGCGTCCGCCTTCGTACATCGTTTCTCGCGTCTCCGCCGAGAGCCCACCCTCGCGTGCGAGCAGGGCAACGCTGGCGACGTGTCCGTCGTGGACCAACGCCCGAGTCTCGAGGTTTGGAGCGTCGAGCAGCCGCGCGAGGTCGTTGGGTTCGGTCCGGTAGTGGGCGAGGACGAGCAGGCCAAACGCCTCCCGGAGGAGCGACTCGTCGGCGAGCAACTCGTCGGGCTCGAGACGGCAGTACTCGACGGTTTCCGGCTGTGCGTCCGCGACGAGGGGAGCCACCGGCGGTCGCGCGTCGAGCAACAGCGCTCGAAAGCCCCAGATCTCGAGTGGATCGCCCGCGGCGTAGCGGATCGGCTCGACGAGCGTTCGATCGACGACCTCGTGGTCGCTGTCGGCGAGTCGGTCGCGAAAGCGCACCGAGAACCCTCGGCCCGCCCCCTCGTAGCCGTGGGTCGTCGTCGCGAACGCGATCCGATCCGCTTCGAGGAACGCCTCGAGCCGGGAAACCGGAAACGCGGCCGCCTCGTCGACGATTACGACGTCCGGTGTTTCACCCCGTCCGTCGATCCCTGAGCCGTCTTCGTCCGTCGGGGTGCTCTCGCCGACGGCGGCCGCGGGCTCGAGAAACCGAACGCGACCGCCGTCGACCGTCTCGAGGCGGTCTGACTCGACGATTGTCGCGGCCTCGAGGCGGTTACAGAGTTCGCCGGCACGGTCGAACACCTCTCGAGCGTTTCGTCGATCGGGTGCCGTGACGAGAACGTCGGCCCCGGCGGCGGCGAGTGCGCCCGCAGCCAGCCCGGCGGCGCTCGACTTCCCGCGACCACGGTCGGCCTGGAGGACGAGCGCCCGCTTCCCGCTCCCATACCCGTTCTCACACTCCCGATCGCTCTCGCTCTCGCTTTCATCCGCGAGGGATTCGAACGCGGCGACCGCCTCGGCCTGGTCGTCGGTCAGGCACGCGTCGTACGTTTCGGGCGGGAATAGATGCTGGTCGGGCGATAACCGTTGGTGGCGCGAATCCGACGGCTGCTCGCCGTCGGTCGCCGGATACCAGCGCGGGGCCGGATGCGTCAACCCGTCGGCCTCGAGTCGGCCGTCCGTGAGGTCGACGACGGCGATACCGCGGTGGGCCCGGAGGGTGTCGACGAGTCGCTGTCGAAATCGACCCGTGACCTCGGACAACGAGAACGGCGGGACTGCAAGCGACTCGTCGAACTCGCCGCGACGATCGGGCCAGTCCTCGAGCGACGGGACCAGCAGGAAGAACAGGCCGCCGCCGTCGATTGCGCCGAGAACGCTCCCGAGCGCGTTCGGTCGGAGACCGCCGTGGGTGTCCAGCGCGACCGCGGTTCGGGTCGTCCCGAGCAGTTCGCCCGCTCTCGACTGGGAAACGCACTCACAGCGCAGTCGATCCTCGGAACCGACCAGCGTCGTGTCCGTGATCGGGATCGGGAGCGCCTCGAGGGTCGACTCGAGGGCGTCGTATCCCCGTTCGCGGTCGCCCGCGAGCACGAGCGCTCGCCGCTCGTTCGTTCGCTGCGCTTCGTCGAACAGCGAACCGGCGATCGAGGCGACGTTCTCCATCGGTATCCCCGGTTTGGTCGTTCGACGGTAAGATACTGCCGGACTGGCGGAAACCGGCGGACAGTGCTGACTGGCGTTTCGCTGAACGCAACGACGGGAAACGTGTGTCTCCGAGTAGTTGCTCGTTAGAGATAGTGGAGACGAGCGCTACCGTGGGGGGGAATCGCACGGCTCCGATAGTTTGAACACGCTTTTAAGGGGGGCAGCGCTACTCCGTACTACACCCTACGCGGGGTTGATGATGCTCCTAGCCTCACAGGACTTCCGCCGGCTATCGTGTCGGCACGGGATGCCCAGCGTCCCGGACGGCAGGGGAGCGCGAGCCCACGTGTAGGAGAGGTGAACAACCAATGGCAGTCTACGTAACCACTGAAATTCCAGCCGACCTCGCCGACGACGCCCTCGAGGCGCTCGAGGTCGCACGAGACACCGGACGAGTAAAGAAAGGAACCAACGAAACGACGAAAGCGATCGAGCGCGGCAACGCCGATCTCGTCTACGTCGCCGAGGACGTCTCTCCCGAAGAGATCGTCATGCACCTTCCCGAACTTGCAGACGAGAAGGGCATTCCGGTCGTCTTCGTCGAGACCCAGGACGACGTCGGCCACGCCGCCGGCCTCGAGGTCGGCTCGGCCGCCGCAGCGATCGTCGACGCCGGCGAGGCCGACGGTGACGTCGAGGACATCGCCGACAAGGTCGAGGATCTCGACTGAGGTGACCGAAGATGAGTGCTGAAGAGGAAGAAACCGGATCCACGCCCGCCGAGGTCATCGAGATCGTCGGCAAAACCGGAATGCACGGCGAGGCCATGCAGGTCAAGTGCCGCATTCAGGAGGGCGAGAACCAGGGACGAATCATCACCCGAAACTGTCTCGGGCCGGTCCGCGAAGGGGACGTACTCCAGCTTCGCGAGACCGCCCGCGAGGCGGACTCCATCGGAGGTCAGTAACCAATGGTCGAGAAACGCACGTGCGACTACACGGGCGAAGAGATCGAGCCCGGCACGGGCATCATGTACGTCCGCAACGACGGAACCGTGCTCCACTTCGTCGACTCGAAGGCCGAGAAAAACTACAAGCTCGGTCGCGAACCGCGCGATCTCGAGTGGACCGCGGAAGGTCGCGCCGGGAAAGGCCCCGTCGAGACGGACGCGGACGTCGAGGAGGAACCAGACCAGGAGGACGTCGTCGAAGCCGTCGACGAGGCCGACACCGAATCCGCCGAAGACGTCGAAGACGACGACGCGCCAGCGAACGCCGAATCGGACGAGACGGAAACCGCCGAGAGCGACGACGAGGAAGACGACCAATGAGCGACCGCGAACGCACGTTCGTGATGGTCAAACCCGACGCGTTCGCACGCGGGCTCGTGGGCGAAGTGATCTCTCGGCTCGAGGAGCGCGGGCTCAAACTCGTCGCCATCAAAGTCGAGAACATGCCCCGCGAACGAGCCGAAGAACACTACGGCGAGCACGAGGACAAGCCGTTCTACGACGACCTCGTCGACTTCATCACCTCCGGCCCGGTCGTCCCGATGGTCTGGGAGGGCCAGGACGCGACGCGTCAGGTCCGCCAGATGATCGGCGAGACCGATCCGCTCGAGGCCGAACCCGGGACGATCCGGGGCGACTACGCGCTCGATCTCGGTCGGAACGTCGTTCACGCCGCCGACCACGAGGACGAGGGCGCAAACGAGCGCGAGATCTCGATCCACTTCGACGACGACGAACTGATCGACTACGATCAACACGACGCCGGTTGGCTCTACGAGTAGCCCCGCCCGTCGAACCAGCTCCACCGCATTTCTACCCGGCCCAGCAAGTGTATTATATAACACAGGTACTCGTTCCGGTAGACGTAACATCTAATGTGGCGGCTGGTGAACGGGGTGTTGGTGGTTTCGAATGGTAACTTATGGTAGGTGGTCCGTGAATGCGTGAAGCCGAACGGGAGTCGACACAACTGTCAACTGATACGACTCCGTCGCTCGACGTCGTTTTCGACCTCCTGTCGAATCGCCGTCGTCGATACGTGCTGTACTTTCTGTACGACCGCCCCGACGGCGTCGCGACGCTCGAGGAGGTGACGAACAACGTTGTCGCCTTCGAGAACCGGGAGGAGGGGAGTGAGTTAGTTTCCGAGATCGACCGGCAGAAACTGGAGATTCGAACGGAACTCCAACACGTTCACGTGCCGAAACTCGAGGATTCGGGGGTTCTCGAGTACGACCGCCGAAGCGAAACGGTGAGATACTGGACCCAGCCGACGCTCGAGGAGTGGCTCGAGCACGCCTACCACAAGGAGTTCGCCTGATACTGGTTGATGTGATGTACCTGTCTACCGCCGCACGCGGAGAACGGGCCCCCGGTGCGGCGGTGCTGACCGACAACAGACCGTATGAGATGACGAGAGCCGTCGAAACGCGCATGTGCGGACCGGACCGGGTTGAAAGGTTTAACTTGACGTTCGTGGTGGGTCCTGACGGAGTCGACTCCCCACGACGTAATTGTGGGGTATGGTATCGTTTCACTCCTCAACACTTAACAGGAGAGATAGCATTACAACGAACAGGTGTTTACCAATGACTGACCACGAACTTCCACCACTACCGTACGATTACGATGCGCTCGAACCGTCGATCTCGGAGCAGGTCGTGACCTGGCATCACGACACCCACCACCAGGGCTACGTTAACGGTCTCAACTCCGCCGAGGAGACCCTCGAGGAGAACCGCGAGTCCGGCGAGTTCGGCTCTTCCCCCGGAGCGATGGGCGGTGTCACCCACAACGGCTGTGGACACTATCTCCACACGCTGTTCTGGGAGAACATGTCTCCCGACGGCGGCGGCGAGCCGGAGGGCGAACTCGCCGACCGCATCGCGGAGGATTTCGACTCTTACGACGCCTGGAAGGGCGAGTTCGAGGCCGCTGCCGGCGCTGCCGGTGGCTGGGCCCTGCTCGTCTACGACCCGGTCGCGAAACAGCTGCGTAACCTGGCGGTCGACAAGCACGACCAGGGCGCGCTGTGGGGCGCACACCCGATTCTCGCACTCGACGTCTGGGAGCACTCGTACTACCACGACTACGGCCCGGACCGCGGCAGCTTCATCGACAACTTCTTCGATGTCGTCAACTGGGACTCGGTCGCCGACGAGTACGGGAAGTGCGTCGACCACTTCGAGTAAGCGACGACTTCGTCGATCTCGATTTTTTCTCGAACCAGTCGGAAAGCGACTGCCACACCGACGACCCGTACACGTCGTGGAACTGACACAAGATATCGGTATTAATCCACACGCTTTTGCCACCCGTTACCCACTCACATGATTTATTGTCGGGGACGATGAGAGGGCGTGATATGGCTGTCGAGGGCGATGAAACGATCGAGACCGACCGACTCGAGCGGAATCGGGGCCGAACGTCCGACGATGCCGGCACACGACTGGCCGCGGATCTCGAGACAGCGTGTCGCGGTGACGTCCGATTTGACGAGTACACCCGAGTGCTCTACGCGACGGACGGCAGCATCTACGGCGCACAGCCGGCGGGGGTCGTCTTCCCAGTAGACGTCGACGACGTTCGCGCCGTCGTTCGCGTCGCGGCCGACCACGGCGTACCGATCCTCCCTCGAGGCGCGGGGTCGTCGCTGGCCGGGCAGACGGTCGGACCCGGCTGCGTCGTCCTCGACCTCTCCAGACATTTCGACGATATTCTCGAGATCGATCGGGAGGCGAAACGGGCCGTCGTCCAGCCGGGGGTCGTCCAGGACGACCTCGACGCCGCGCTGGCACCGGACGGACTCAAGTTCCCACCCGACCCCGCCTCCTCGAACCGCGCGACGATCGGCGGCGGGATCGGCAACAACTCGACTGGCGCGCACTCGGTCCGGTACGGGATCACGGACGCCTACGTCGACGAGTGCGAGGTCGTCCTGGCCGACGGCTCGGTGATTCGCACCCGGGACGTCGTTATCGGCAGCGACGAGTGGGACCGTATCCTCGAGAGAGACGACCGCGAGGCAGCGCTCTACCGGACGGTCCACAGCCTCCTCGACGAGCACGAAGCGGTGATCGAGAAGCGGTATCCGACCCTCGAGCGCAGTGTCAGCGGCTACAATCTCCAGAAGGTGATCCGGACGACAGACGACGGCGATCGGGTGATCAACCTCTCGAAGCTGCTCGTCGGCTCCGAGGGAACGCTCGGGGTCGTCACCGAGGCGACGCTGTCGCTCGTGACACGACCCGAGGAGACCGTCCTCGCGCTCTGCTGGTACGACGACTTACTCGAGGCGCTGTCGGCGGTCCCCGCGGCGCTCGATCTCGATGCCAGCGCGGTCGAACTGATGGACGACGAGGTGTTCCGACTTGCTTCGGAGTCGGCGGAGTACGCCGAGTACGCCGAACCGGTCCCCGACGGCACCGAGGCGGCGCTAATGGTCGAGTTCGACTCGGAACTGTTCGACGACTTCGACGAGGCCCTGGAGGGAGCACGGACGCGGCTCGTCGCTGACGGAGACGCGTTCGGACTGCTCGAGGCACGGTCCTCGACGGAACAGGACCGACTCTGGAAGCTCAGAAAGGCCGCCATCCCGCTTCTGATGGGGATGGAGGGCGATCCGAAGCCGTACCCGTTCGTGGAGGACGCGTCGGTACCACCCGAGAAACTCGCCGCGTACGTCGACGGCTTTCGTAAGATCCTCGCGGATCACGACACGACCGCCGCCTACTTCGCCCACGCCGGCGCGGGGACGCTCCACATCCGGCCGATCCTGAACCTCAAAGAGGGCGAGGGCGTCGAGAAGATGCGCTCGATCGCGGCGGACGTCACCGACCTCGCGCTCGAACACGGCGGCTCGTTCTCGGGCGAACACGGCGACGGACTCGCGCGGACGGAGTTCAACCCCAAACTCTACGGCCCAGATCTCTGGGCGGCGTTTAAGACCGTGAAGTCGGCGTTCGATCCGGAGTGGCGGATGAACCCCGGAACGGTCGTCTACCGGGAGGAAACTCCGACCGACATCCGCGAAAACCTCCGGTACGGCCCCGGCTACGCCTCGCTCGAGCCGCGGACCACCCTCGATTTCGACGAAGATGGCGGCTTCTCCCACCTCGTCGAACTCTGTAACGGCTGTGGCACCTGCCGCCAGACCGACGGCGACGTGATGTGCCCGACCTACCGTGCGACCGACGAGGAGATCGCGACGACCCGCGGGCGAGCCAACCTCCTCCGGGCGGCGATCAGCGGCGAAATCGATCCCGAGGAGCTGTACGACCAGCGGTTCCAGGAGGAGGTCCTCGAACGCTGTATCGGCTGTAAGGGCTGTCAGAGTGACTGTCCAACCGGCGTCGACCTCACGAAGCTCAAAGCCGAGGTTGCCCACCAGTACAACGAACGAACGGGAATCGACCTGCGAAAGCGACTGTTCGCGAACGTCGACAGGGTCGCCGCCCTCGGGAGTACGTTCGCCCCGATCGCGAACCGCGCGTCGGCGCTTCCGGGTGCCAGAATCGCCCTCGAGCGGACGGTCGGCATCGCCGCCGATCGGACGCTACCGACGTTTCGCCGCGAGAGCCTGGTTTCGTGGTTCGAGGGACGTGGCCCCGGGGTCGCCGCCGGCGAGGCGACGCGTGGGGTCGTCCTCTACCCCGATACGTACACGAACTACTCGAATCCCGATCCCGGAAAGGCGGCCGTCCGCGTCCTCGAGGCGGCAGGGGTTCGCGTCCGGATCCCCGACCTCGGACCGACGGGCCGGGCCGCCTACTCCCAGGGGATGCTCGAGGAGGCCCGATCGCGTGGGGAGGCACTGCTTTCGGATCTGGAGCCGTTCCTCGAGTGCGGCTGGTCCGTGGTCTTCGTCGAGCCCTCGGACGCGTCGATGGTCGTCGACGAGTACCGGTCGTTGCTCTCCGGGACGGTCGACGAGGAGCGCCTCGAGCGACTCGCGACGAACGCCTACGACGTCTGCGAGTACGTCGATCGACACCGCCTCGAGGAGAGACTGTCGTTCGCCATCGACAGCGGCCCCCGATCCGACGGAGTCGCCTATCACGGCCACTGCCACCAGAAGGCCCGCGGGACGGATCACCACCCCGTCGGCGTCTTGGGCCGGGTCGGATACGACGTCGACCCCATCGACGCCAGTTGCTGTGGCATGGCCGGGAGTTTCGGCTACGAGGCCGACCACTACGAGCTCTCGCTGGCGATCGGGTCGCTGCTTCGCGAGCAACTCGAGGGGCTGACAAGTGCGACGACGGAATCTGATCCCGACCGCCTCGGGACGGCGTCGGCCGCGGCGGCCGACCGGGCTCCCGCGCGGGTCGACGGCGGATCGGTCACTCGCGACGCACCATCGGTGGTCGCACCGGGAGTCTCCTGTCGGACCCAGATCGGCGATTTCGAGGGATACGAGCGACCAGCACATCCGATCGAGATGGTCGACCGAGCCCTCGAGGACGGGCCGTCGATCTAACCGACCATCTCGGTGGGGACGTCGGAGTCACCGGGCGGTCGTCACGTTGGGTTGGTTGCGCCCCGTCGTCCGTCCGCCACGCAAGGAAACGAACGATTTAGGCGCTCGAAACCGATAGCTCGGCGTATGCCAGTTCCGAAATCCGAGTTCGACCAGTTACCGCCCTGTGAGTTCTACACGCCGGAAGAGCTACTCGAGGACGATCAGATGTACACCGTCTACGAGATCGCTCGCTTGCTACAGGGGCTCGAGACCGACGCCGACATCGACCGCCAGACCGAGGATATCCTGCTCGACTGGGCGATCCCCTGGGTGATGGTCAACGCCGACGACCTCGTCGTCGCCGAGCCGCGAAGCGACGACGAGCCGGGATACTACGGATTGAAACCGGCGGCCACGACGGCCGATGGGGAGGGCAACGACGAAGACGAATGATCGTCCTGGTCGTCGGTTCCGACCGCGTCGACGCCGGGAAAACGACGTTCTCGGTCGGCTTGCTCGAGCGAACCGGCGCCGCCGGCTACAAACCCCGCGCGGGCAACGACTTCTGGTTCGACCACGACGACTGTCAGCGTGCGTTCGCCGATGGACGACTGTACGGCAAAGACGCGAGGCGACTCGCGGACGCAGAGGGACGCGCCCGCGACCCCGAGTCGCTCAACCCGGTCCACCGGCTGTGGCAACCGAACCCCGCCGGCGGGAGCGGGCTGTTCGGCCGGGCGGACCGTGAGTTTCTCGTCGACAGGGTCGGTCGACCCGCCGACGGAGACGTGGCGTTCGTCCGAAACGCGACCGCCGATATTCCGGCGACCGTCGCCGACGCGCTCCCCCTCGAGGAGGCGATTCCGATCGAGAGCGTCGAGGAGTTCGACGAACTCGCAAAGCAGTCGTACGTCCCCGAGTTCGAACGGCTGGCGACGGAGATCGACGCCGCAGAGATCGCCGTCGTCGAGTCCTACAGCGACGTCGCACGGCCCCTCCAGGCGCTCGATCCGGCGTCCGTCGCCGCCGTCGCGGCGGTCGAACCCGGCCGGGTACGGATCTACCGCGGTGACCGCTACTGTCGCGTCTGCGAGATCGCCAGTTCCAGCGCGATCGACGGCCGCCTCGAGAAACGCGTCCCCGACGTTCTCGAGTATCTCGATCCGCTCGAGCGCGTCGGTCTGCCGGCGCTCGGAAGCGATCAACGAAGCGAACCTGAACGGATCGCCCGCGCCTACAACGAGGCCTACGACGCGCTCCTGGAGGCGGCTCGAGAGACCGTCGGGCGGTGATCGGGACGACGTCCGTCTCGACGGACCGTTTTTGTCTGTCCTCCGTGCTCGAGTCGTTTTCGTCCGCCCGTGCGCCGGGAAACAAACGGATCACAGCCATTATGAACACTGAGTGGAACAACCGAGTAATGAGACGACGAACGGTTCTCGGTAGCGTCGGTGGTGGGATCACGCTCGGACTGGCAGGCTGTCTGACCCAGGACGGCGAAAACGGGGAGACAGGCTCCGGATCCGACGCCGACGACTCGGACGAATCCCCGACAGACGACAGCACCGATACCGACGACGGAACGGAGACCGACGGGTCGGCCGACGACGAGCTCTCGGGGACGCTCCAGGTCGTCACCTACGAGTCGATGATCGACGGGGAGAATCCCGCCGGTCCGTGGCTGAAAGACGCGTTCGAGGACGCATATTCCGAGGTCGAACTCGAGTGGGTCCAGCTCCCCGACCAGGGGATCAACCACTACGTGAACCGCGCCGACGAGGGCGTCGAGATCGAGCCGGACGTCTACTTCGGTCTCAACATCGACGACCTCGTGACGGTCGACGACAACCTCGAGGACGGCGGGCTCTTTCGGGAACTCGACACAGGTGAGATCGAGCGGTCCGACCGGATCCGCGACGGCCTCGACATGGGTGACCCCCACGGTCGCGTCCTCGCCTACGATACGGGCTACATCAGCCTCGTCTACGACGAGAGCGAGGTCGACGAACCTCAGACGTTCGAGGATCTGACCGAGCCCGCCTACGAGGATGCCCTGCTGGCCCAGAACGCCCAGACGTCCGATCCCGGACAGGCGTTCTTGCTGTGGACGATCGACGCCTTCGGCGAGGACGGCTACCTCGACTACTGGGCGGACCTCCGTGAGAACGGCGTCCGGGTTCTCGACGACTGGACGGAGTCGTACTACGGCGCGTACATGGAAGAGGACCGTCCGATGGTCGTCTCCTACTCGACCGACCAGGTGTTCGCCGTCGCGGAGGGCAACGACCTCACCCGCCACCAGGTCGCCTTCCCGAACGACCAGGGGTACGCCAATCCGGAGGGGATGGCGGTCTTCGAGGACGGCGACGCCGATCTCGCCTACGCCTTCTTCGAGTTCGTCCTCTCGAACGAGGCCCAGGCCGAAATCGCCGAGCGAAACGTCCAGTTCCCCGCCGTCGAAGAGGAGTACGTCGATCTAGACGAGGAGTTCGACGAGTACGCACACGTTCCTCCGGAGGCCGTGACGGTCGGTTACGAGGAGCTGCGCGGGAACGTCGACGAGTGGGTCGACGACTGGGCCCGCGAGTTCGCCACGCACTGACCGGGCGCCAGCCGTGTCACCCCCAGGACGGTCCGACCTCGCCGACCGCGCTCGACGCCTGCTCGAGGCAGTTTCCAGCCGACTCGAGCGCCGAGCGCTGTGGCTGACCGCGCTCGTCACGGCGGGCGTCCTCGCAGTAATGTTGTACCTGCCCGTCGGGGTCGTCTTCGTCGAGGCCGTCCTCGTCGACGGAACGCCGACGCTCGATCACTTCGCCGACGTCCTCACCGATCCCTTCTACGTTGGGTTTCTCGCCGAGGTCCTCGCCGATCCACTCGCGGTCGGAACCCACCTCGGCGCACTCGCAGGATGGCTCGCCGGGGTATCGGTCTCGGTCTCGCTCGAGTATCCCGTCCCAGGCGTCGGCCTGCCGCTTCCGTGGATCGGCCTCGAGACGCCGGGCGTCCGGATGGGGCTATTCGGCTTCACCGCCTACCAGGCGGCGCTCTCGACGGTCGCGAGCGTCGCCCTCGGCCTCCCCGCGGCGTACGTCCTCGCGAACTACGAGTTTCGCGGCCGTCGAACGCTTCGCTCGCTGACGATCCTGCCCTTTGTCCTGCCGGGAATCATGGTCGCGGTCGGCTTCTACGCGATGTTCGGCCGGGCGGGAACGCTCAACTCGATCCTCGGCGTCGTCGGGCTCGGTCCGTTCGCATTCGTCGAGGCGAACCCGCTCGCGGTCGTGATCCTCGCACATGCATTCTACAACGCCCCGCTGGTCGCCCGGATCACCGTCGCGGCCTGGGAGTCCGTCGATCGTCGGGCCGTCGAAACGGCCCGGAGTCTTGGAGCGAGCGAGCGCCGTGCGTTTCGCGACGTCGTCGTCCCGCAACTCGCGCCCGCGGTACTCACCGGTGCGTTGTTGACGTTCATCTTCACGTTCATGACGTTCCCCATCGTGCTCGCGCTGGGCGGCCTCCAGCTTGCGACCGTGGAGGTCTGGATCTACGACCGCGTCCAGCGCCTGGATTACGCCGAGGCGGCCACGCTTGCGATCCTCGAGACGATCCTCTCGCTCGGGCTCACCTACGCCTACCTCCGGTACGAGTCCGCCCGGTCCGGGTTCGCCAGAACGAGCGCATCGCGGTCGGTGGAGCCGCTGTTTCCTGATCTCCGGACGGCGTTGACGCCGAAACGCCTCGGCGTGCTCGCCTACGGGCTCGTCGCGCTGGTCGTCTTCGTCGGGCCGATGGCGAGTCTCGTCGTCGGGAGCGTCACCGACGGCGGCGGATTCACCCTCCGAAACTACGCGTTCCTGGCCGAACGCCAACTCGAGGGAGCCACCTTCCAGACCAGGCCTCTTCCGGCGATCAGAAACTCGCTTCTGTTCGGCGTCGCGACGCTTCTGATCGCGGTTCCGATGGGCGTCATCGTCTCGGTACTGACCGCGCGGGCTGGCCGCGCGGGGACAGTCGTCGACGCCCTCGCGATGCTCCCGCTTGCGGTCAGCGGCATCGTCTTCGGGATCGGCCTCCTGCAGGGACTGGTCTTCGGCATCCCGCTTCCCGGCGGGTGGCGATTCCAGGTGACTGGCGCGGTCGCCATCGTCGTCGCCCACGCCGTCGCTGCCTACCCGTTCGTGACGCGAAACGTCTCGCCGTTGCTCTCGAGTCTCGACCGCGCGATGGTCGAGTCCGCCCGGGCGCTCGGGGCCTCGCGCTACCGCGCGCTGGTCGACGTCGAACTGCCGCTGATCGCGAGCGGTGTCGTCGCCGGCGCGGCCTTCGCGTTCGCCATCTCGATCGGCGAGTTCTCTTCGACGGTGATTTTGGCGGGCGGAAGCGAGAGCTACACCATGCCGGTCGCCGTCGAACGCTATCTCGGACGCAGATCCGGCCCCGCGCTCGCGATGGGGACGCTGTTACTCCTCGTGACCGCGGCCAGCTTCGTCGTCGTCGACCGTGTCGGCGGGAGGTACGAGCCGTGACCGAACTCCGTCTCGAGGGCGTCTCGAAACGGTACGGCTCGGCCGAGGGCGGGACGAGCGCACTCACCGGGATCGACCTGACCGTCCGCGACGGCGAGTTCTTCACGCTTGTCGGACCCTCGGGCTGTGGCAAGACCACCACCCTCCGGACGATCGCCGGCTTCGAGGTGCCGACCGAAGGGACGGTCTCGTTCGACGGCGAGCCGATAACGGATATCCCGCCCGAGGGCCGCGACGTCGGCGTCGTCTTCCAGAGCTACGCGCTCTTTCCGCACATGTCCGTCGCCGAGAACGTCGGCTACGGGCTCCAGTTTCGCGAGCCGCCAGCCGGAACGACCGTCGACGAACGCGTCTCCGAGTTGCTCGACCTCGTCGACCTGTCGGGAATGGGCGAGCGCTCGCCCGATCAGCTCTCGGGCGGCCAACGCCAGCGCGTCGCGCTCGCTCGAGCGCTCGCACCGGAACCGAATCTCCTCTTGCTCGACGAACCGATGAGCGCCCTCGACGCCCGCCTACGAGAGTCGCTTCGCCTCCAGCTCAAACGAATCCAGTCCGAGCTGGCGATCACGACCGTCTACGTCACCCACGACCAGGAGGAGGCGCTGGCCATCTCAGATCGGCTGGCCGTGATGCGAGACGGCGACCTCGAGCAGGTCGGCCGACCACAGGAGATATACCGGGAGCCGGCGACGCGGTTCGTCGCCGAGTTCGTCGGCGACAACAACGTCTTCGACGGGGTGGTTCGCGACCTCGAGGTTCTACCTTCCGGCCGTAAGCGGGGGCGAACACGAGTCGACGTGGGCGACACAGCGTTCGAACTCGAGGGCGTTTCCGAGGACGTACGACGAGTGAGCTTCTGTGTCCGTCCCGATTCGCTCTCGCGGGAGGCCGACCGGAACCGCTTCACCGTCGACGTCGAGACAACTGAATTCCTGGGCGAAAGCATCCGCGCCCACGGCAACTGGAACGACACCCCCGTTGTCTTGCGACTCGAGGAGGTCCCCGACGACACCGTAACGGTCGGATTCGCCCCCGACGACGTCCATGTCGTCGAGACATCGTAGACCCTCAAGCGCTCGGACAGAGGGAAGTGTCCGGGGTGAACGACGGAACCAGTCGACTACAGGCTACATCTGCCGGGCCATCCGCCCCGCGAGTTCGACGTGTTTCGCGGGGTCGGTCGTCACGCTCGGCCCGTGGCCGGTGTGCATCTCCGACAGGTCGTCGTCGACCTGCTCGGACAGCCGGTCGATGCTTTCGATGAGCGTCTCGCGATCGCCTTCTTCGAGGTCGGTCCGGCCGAAACCTCCGTTCTGGAAGACGAGATCGCCGGCAAACAGGACGCCCGCCTCCCTCGAGTACAGACAGAGGTGGTCGTCTTTGTGACCCGGCGTGTGAACTGCGACGTACTCGTGATCACCCAACTGGACCGTCTCGTCGTCCTCGATCCCGTGGTCGACGCCCGGTCGCGAGGGATCGAATCCCCAGACGTCGACGCCGAACGCCTCGACGACCGTCTCGAGGTTGCCGACGTGGTCGGGATGTGTATGCGTGAGGACGACCGCCTCGAGATCGTCGGTGTTCGCTCGAAGCCCGTCGACGACGTCGAAATTCGCGCCAGTGTCGACCAGGACTGTCCGATCGCCGTCGACGAGAAAGGCGTTGCTCGTAAACGCCTGCACGCCGGCCGCGAGGTTCGTGATCATACGCCTCAGTATGCAGGCGGTCGGTTTGTGCGTGTCGACACGTCCCGGCACCAATCACGAAACAGAGTGACGAACAGCTATTCACAAGGATTTTTAGCTCCGGCACGTAGTGATAGATGAATGAGCCGGCCGGTTTCCGTCGGGTTCGTCGTCCTCGTCGTCGTCGTCTCGCTGGTCGGTGTCACGGGATCGGCGGCGGCCGGTGGCGTCCACGACTACGCCGCCAGCACGAATCCGACGACAGGGGAAGGTGCGGTAGCCGCGTCCATACCAACGGCGAGTCAGTCCGACGTCGACTCCCGAGATTTCGATACCACCACGTTCGAGATCGTCGTTCACGAGAACGGAAGCGCGACGTGGACGTTCCGCCACGAGCAACGGTTAGACGGCAGCGACGATACGAACGAAATGGTCGCACGCGAAAACTTTCGCGAGTTCGCCGACGGGTTCGAATCCGACGGCGACGATTTCGGGCTGTACGAACGATTCCGGGATCAGGCCGAAGCGATGACCGAAACGGGAGCGAGTGCGACCGACCGGGAGATGGAAGCGACGAACTTCAATCGCTCGGCCGGTATCGACGAACAGCTCAACCCGGTGGGAGTCGTAGAGATGTCGTTCCTCTGGGACGGCTTCGCGGCGACTGACAACGGAACCGTCATCGTCGGCGACGTCTTCCAGGATCTCTACATCACCGACGATCAGTCGATCGTTGTCGTCGCCGACGACGACCTAACGTTCCAGGCCGCCGAACCCGAACCGGAGTACGTCGGTGCCTCACTCGAGAACGCCGACTCGGTCACCTGGAGTGGCGAACGAGAGTTCCTCGACGGCCACCCACGTGCCGTCCTCGAACAGCCGGGAAGCGAGACCGGAAACACCGGCGGTGGCAGCCCCGTCTCCGGAATGGGCGACGGTAGCGACGACGGACTGCCCTGGCAGCTCCTCGTCGTTGCACTCGTCGTCTCGCTTGCAGCCGGTGCCGGCGTCGTCCTGTATCGTCGCCGATCCGACGACGCCGACCGCGAAGCGACCATCTCGCCGACGGCCACGCCGGTCGAATCCCCAACCTCAAGCAACCAACCAGTCGACCCGCCCGACGACTTCCCGGAAGCGGAACTGCTCAGCGACGAGGACCGCGTGGTCAACCTCATCCAAGACAACGGTGGGCGGATGAAACAGGTCAACATCGTCGAGGAAACCGGTTGGTCGAAGTCGAAAGTCAGCATGCTCCTCTCGGACATGGAAGACGAGGGAACCATCAGCAAACTCCGCGTCGGCCGCGAAAACATCATCAGCCTCGAGGGCTTCGAACCCGAAGCGACGAAATCCCCCTTCGACGAGTGACCGACAGCGGCCGTGTCACGACTGCCCACTCCCGATTCGAAACGGAATCCTTAAACACAAACCCGCGTAACGAACGAATGCACACGAGGCGCGCTCCGATAGTGTAGTCCGGCCAATCATATTGCCCTCTCACGGCAATGACCTGGGTTCGAATCCCAGTCGGAGCACTCCAATCCCTTTCTCGTCTTGCGGTTTTGGCCTGTGGCTAACCTAAGGTGAATACGATGCTACAGGGCAAACACGTAATCGAACCCGTGTCACCCCGATGCAGTCTTGCGGTTCATGTTGTTTCCCCGGCAATTACGTTCGGCGTAAGATTCAAGGGGAATTCATGACCGATCTTGACTGGATCTCGGTCGTCACGGAACCGTGCGAGGAATTGCTCAACGACCGTCAGCTATCTAACTATCGTTCCCAGCGTGAAGACTGTCGCAAATGGTTGTTCACGTTCGGGAAGAACCCGGACAAAGGGCTGTGTTGAATCGCCATACCGCGGTGGAATTCACTGTTTCACGGCACGCTTGATGTTGTAGACGACACACATTAGGGCGATTTCTCGGAACTCACGAAGATCGATCTACGCTGGCTCGCCGTCGAGTTGTACCAAGATCGAGACCCAGACCGGTACAAAACGCTGTTGAAGCAACTGTTTCTCGATAATTCCGAGTGGGACGCCTATGATGAACTGAAAGAGGCCTGTACCGACCGCGAATGGGCGTCAATATACGGGGAGTTCGGGCGGGAACTTCACGAGAGTGACCGACAACGACTGATCTCGATGTACGTCCACGAGATGGATCTAGAGACGGCGTTTTTCGAACTGAAGGAGACCGGGAATCTGTCATGGGTTCGTCGCTATCAAGATCCGGTCGCAACAGTCGGTCCGATCGAATACTTCGAGATATATCGAGAACAGTTGATTCCGTTTTCCGCCGGTGATACTGGACGTCGCCACTACCGGGAAATCGCAGACCACTTAGAGCCGATGCAGGAACTGGTTTCCGAGAGCAGGTTTGATACTGACTGCTGTAAGTCCTTACCGGGGCAACCGCAAGGCGAGGCGCGGTTGCCCCGGTAAATAGTTACAGCAATCCGTATGAGGAGTTCGTCGAGTTTCTCAAAGAGATGCATTCGAATCGGCCAGCATTCCTTGGCCAACTCGAGAAGGCCGGGTTTTGAGTCACTCGGTAACCTCTTTGAACTCCCCGTCGCGACCGACGAACACGTGGACAGCTGGTCCGTCTGCTCTCGCAGTCACTTGGTCGACTGTAGCCCGAACAGCGTCAATGTCCCGTTCCCAGGGAACCGTATTGAATACGATCGCAGGAGTCGTATCTATATCGTTGCCCGTATCGATACGATAGAGTCGATCGCGAACGAGAACTTGACCGAGAGCGGTGTCGAACGCCGACGCTTCAAAGGTCTTCGCTGTCTGAATGATCCAGTCGCTTTCGTCCGTTTCGATGACTGCATCGACCGTCCGGGTGATCAGTTCGCCAACGGAGCTGTCCACTCCATGGGCAGGGAAGTCGGGTAGCAGCGATTCGCCGACGGTTACATTCCGACGAACGGTACCGTCAATGACATCTGCCGCGAGGAACTGTTCGAGAACGCACTGCTCGCCTTCTGACTCGTCCATATACTTCCCTTCGATTGCGTCCAGCCCCTCGTTTGCGACCTGATCGAGAAATCCGAGTGTCGTGTCCGTAGCGTCAATATCCGTTCCGTAGCCGATTGGATCACCACGATGGGTCGTCGCCCAGACGAGTCCATCGTCGATGACGCCGACGTATCCGTCGATGTCGACGTGTCGTCCTCCGGATTTGAACGCCTGTGACGGCGATTCGTCGATGTTTGACCCGAGCGTTCGGTTGTAATGGAAACATCGGTCGTAGACGTCTTCTGGCGAGCTATCACGGATCTCGCCCGGAAACACTTGAATCGAGCCGAATCGGTTATTCACTCGCTCGATCTCCACTGTGATGCCGTACTTGTCCGAGATGGTGTAGAGGAGATCGATTATCTGCTCGTGGTCGTCGAAGTTCGGTGTGTCGGCGTAGTATCGAAGCTTCATCGTCGTTCAGCTCTCCCTCTCGTCGGACGCGCCCATCTCAGCAAGTCGGTTCTCGACGTCATCAAGGCGATCAGCCACTATCGACGCTCCCTCGAGCGCGGTGTCAGCCTCAAGCGCCGCCTGATATAGTTCTGCAGTTCGTTCAATCTCTTCGACCGTCAGGTCACCCAGGTCATCGAGCCAGTAGCTGTCTGCGATTTTCTTGTACGCATAGGGATCTTCGGGGTACTCTTCGATGAGTGATTCGAGTTCGGCTCTGCTGTCGGACGTTCTGTCCAGTTTTGCGAGTGAATCGGCGATGAAGTGGTGAAAGTCAAGGAGAAGCTCATCGTCAGCGTCAGGGAACTGTTCGACGACTTCTCGACAGAACTCGAGACGATTCTCGTGATATGCTGGCTCATCTTCCGCGACAGTAGCAAGATCGCTATCGAGCGACCGAATGAATGGCTCAAGTGAGAGAAACGTCGGTAGCTGTCGATCTGCCGCTTCGATGGTCGTGATATCGTCTGGCGTTACGGCGACAATGTATTCCCAGGCGGTTAGCCATTGATCGCAGGCTGCAGTACGGTTTCCTTTCTCTCGGAGATCGCGTCCCTCCTGTACGAAGTCGTAGATCCGTTCTTTATTCGGAGTGTCGGGTGCCCACCGCTCCCAGAGTTCCTGTGTCGCCATCCAGATGAAGTCCTGATCGTAGCCCGTGGCGTCAACTGCGTATTCGGCTTCCCACTGCTCAGAAAGTGCTGTCGCCGAATTACAGTCTTCAACTCGGTTCAAAAACGCCGTCTCGTTCGTTTCGATGCCGTGGCCCGTGAGTTTCTCGACGATTTCGTCCGTTGAGAGTGCTTCGACGTCGCTGAGTTCCCACCCATCAGCGGGATAGATACCGTCTGATGTATCGACTGTTCGTTGCTCACGCTGGATGGATTGATCGGGACTTTGATCTTCCTCGTTGTCACTCTCGTCCAAGCCGTGTTCATCGACGTATTGCTCGACTCGCTTTTGGTCAATCCGACTGAGTTCGTCACGTTCGTGAACCTCGTAGAGATGCTCACGGAGCGCAGACTCTTCCTCAAAGGTTTGCTCGCAATAGCGACACTCAACCATTATTTGAGAGCTATGTATGCAGGTGGAAAAAGCAACAGGTATCAACAAGACGTGCACTACGAACCGACGAGAAAGCACGTACCCAGGACACCATTTCACCGAAGCGCCTACCTTACCAAGGAATCGGACCACTTCCGTTCGAGTCGGTTGGTAAGGCGGGACGGCCTCTACGACGGAGTTGGGCCTACTCTACTCTACTCTTCGGGAACTGGTTCCTCGAATTGGAGCGCCTCGTGGACGGTATCAGGAAGCGATGGTCGTGGAGCCGTTTCGTGGCGGCGAACCTTCTCTGATTTGTTCGTCTCTTCGTAGACTGCCCGGGCAACCGGGACACCGCGAAGGAAGTTGTGTTCGTACAGTACTTCGACGCCACGTTCGGTCGGTCCCCAAAACCGAGACGGCAGATCACGTGTGGATACGTTCGGCTCGTGGACGTAGACGTTCAAGAGACCGGCCTCTTGAAGCGTCTCGAGTTGATCGAGAATCGCTCCTTCATTTTTCTGGATCATGTAGGTGAGTTCGGCAAGCGACGCGAGGTGGTGAGGATGGCCCAGCAGGCACTGGACGATCAGGTGACGAGTCTCCTGGGAGAGTAACTCCCGCATTTCGCGTTGCTCGGCAAAAGGATCGTCGAAGACATCGTCCGCCGTATGGCTCATAGTGGACTGTAGCATAGCTCTGCATTTAACGATTCGGGACAACTAAGTGAGTATTTTACCGGAATGACTAAGTTAATCAGAAAATGTATCACTGTACCAGTTGTTGAACAAAATATGACGACTCCATCTGTACCGCCGAACGCAGGACAAATCATGGGTGCTGTCCGTCGCGCTCTGCGAAACGTTGATCTCACACCGACAGAAGCGATGGATATTCTCTCGTGGGCACAGGACGAACTCCCAGCCATCTACGAACGGGATCAGACGGCGTATCTCGTCTTAGGAAGTTATCGGTCACCCTATATCCGCCGGGTGCGGTCGGTAACTGACCGACTCAATCGCCGCTACGGAACCTACGCATTTCTGATCGGCGATCTGGGCGATATCGATGTCTCACGGCACCCCGAGTTTCGCGTCAAGTTTCATCTTACGGCGGCGCTCGCCGACTACATCACGACCGTTATCGAGCAGGATGCAGGCGGCGAGATCAACGAACTGGGCAAACTTTCGGAGACGGAATATTTCAGGAAAGCATATGTTCTGCCGCGAGGTTACCGGTGGGACACAGAATCAAATCTTCGAGGCAGGGAAGACGTACTCGCTGCAGCGGCTCAAATCGAGGCCGCAACTGATGTTGACGAGGAGACGACACAGTCCGAGCTATCGAAACTTGTCGATCGAGCCACTGCGGCTGGGATCGATGTGACTGTCGATGAGCTCACAGAGTGGCTTACCGATCATGAGTTAGCGGTTCCCTCCTACAGTTGGGTTCAGTTGAACGATTTCAGACTGTTCGAGTTACAGGATCGGTGTTACCCGTGGCTAACCGAAGATGAGTTGGTGGAACGAACAGACGAATTACCAGGTTCTCCGCGACCTCAGTGGGAGGAATAACACTGTCTTGACATACATTTAGAGATTGCGGTTTTTAGCGTCAACCTGACGACTCGTCGTCACGATGCCCTCCATCCTCCGTTCGATTCGGACGCTCCTGCTCTCGCCTGGGACGTTCTTCGAGGAACGACCACCGGCCGAAACGCTCGCGGTCGCGGCGGGTGTCGTCGTCGCGCTCGCGATTGCTCTCGTGATCGGCCTCTCGCTTCTCGGGACAATATTCGCCGGATCGATCGACGCGACGGTGACGATGGACAACCCCGACCGGCCGCCGGAGTGGGTCTGCGATCAACACGGTGACGACGAATCGCCACTCGCCGACAACTGTGACGAACCGGCGACGATCGAACGCGACGCGGGTGCACTGGCCCAGGAGACGTTCCACGAGTACATCCCGTACGCGCTGATTTCGCCGTTTATACTGTGGATTTTCAGCGGGATCGTGCTGTTCGCCGCCGGCCGCCTCGCTGGCGGAGATCCCTCGGTCCCGGGATCATTCGCGCTCGCGGGTTGGGCCGCGGTGCCGGAATTCGTCCGGCTCGGCGCAGTCCTCGTCGGGTTCTGGTTCGTCCTCCGGGACGTCACCATCACCGATCCCGACGCTCAACTCGGCGTCATCGAGGGAGCGGTGGCCTCGCTCGAGCCGATCCTGCAGGTCGTCTCGCTTCTGGTCTTGCTCTGGCAGTGGTACCTGCTCACGTGTGGTCTCTCCAGAGACGCCGACGTTCCGTGGGGAACGGCTGCGGTCGCCGTCGGCGTTCCGCTGGCGCTTTTGGTGCCGTTCGCCGTGTTCTATAGTAGCCACTGAAAGTCAATGTACACCTGATCGCAAGGTGGCTCCGCGATCAGTGTGTAATTCGTTCTAGTGGCTACTATAGGGGGCGTCACGGACTACCGCACTCGAGGTCGGTAACTGGCGTTTCTCGCCACGTGACCGGCGGCGTCCCCCCGCTGTCTCTCACCGCGGCGGAGACGTTCCACCTCCCAGAAACTTAGGCCCACCAAAACCTTTTTAGATTTAGGGTCGCCTAACCTCTCGTGATGGACGTACCCGCCCGCAGGGAGAATCAGGACGACGACGAACTGGAGGAACCGACGACGATCGTAAGCAGCCACGAGACCCGGCCCGGCAAGCACGTTTTCACCGAACGAGACAACACCGACGGCTGGATCGCGACTACCGTAACTGTCGATCTCGAGCCCTGAGGCGCCTGTTTACCCTATCTCGGTCGGAGAGGCGACTGCCGGTCAGTCCCGTTCCTCGAGGAAGGCCTCGATCCGTCCCAACGCCTCACGAAGCTCTTCGAGGGCGGTCGCGTACGAGACTCGGAGGTGTCCCTCGCCACCGTCGCCGAAGACGTCACCCGGAACGACAGCGACGCCTTGCTCGCGGAGAATTGCTTCAGCGAACTCCTCGGCGGTCCAGCCTTCTGGAACCTCGGGGAAACAGTAGAACGCACCTTTCGCCTCGAAGACGTCCATGCCGATCTCGCGGAACCGCGAGAGGACGAACCGCCGCCTGCGGTCGTACTGGTCGACCATCTTCTTGACCTCGTCGTCGCAGGACTCGAGCGCCTCGAGGGCGGCGTACTGGGCCGTCGTCGGCGCGGAGAGCATGGTGTACTGGTGGATCCGGTTCATGGCACCGACGACGTCTGCGGGGGCGAGTGCGTATCCCAGTCGGAGGCCGGTCATCGCGTGGGCCTTCGAGAAGCCGTTGAAGACGACCGTCCGCTCGCGCATTCCGGGCAGCGTCGCGATCGAGGTGTGCTCACCATCGTAGGTGAGTTCGGCGTAGATTTCGTCGGAGAGAACTGTCAGATCGTGCTCGCGGGCGAACTCGGCGACCGGCTCGAGGTCGCTCTCGCGCATGATCGCTCCGGTCGGGTTGTTGGGATAACAGAGGACGAGGAGGTCGGCTTCGCTCGCGCCCGCAGCCTCGAGTGTCTCCACCGTCAGTCGGAACTCGTCTTCCTCTCTCGTCGGGACGGGGAGCACCTCGCCACCGGCGAAGATCACGCCGGGTTCGTAGGAGATGTACGACGGCTGGGCGATCGCGACCGTATCGCCGGGATCGACCAGCGCGCGAAACGCCAGATCGACGGCCTCGCTCGCGCCGGCCGTGACGATGATCTCCTCGTCCGGGTCGTAGCCGAGGTCGAACCGATCGGCGGCGTAGTCGGCGATGGCCTCCCGGAGTTCGCGCTTGCCCCGGTTTGCCGTGTAGGAGGTCTTTCCTTGCTCGAGGGAGGCGATGGCGGCGTCTCTCGCCGCCCATGGCGTCGAGAAGTCGGGTTCGCCGACGCCGAGCGAGATGACGTCGTCGCGCTCCTCGGCGATCTCGAAGAATCGCCTGATACCCGACGGCGGGACCGCCTTCACGCGGTCTGAGAGTTCGATCGTCATCGTCGGAAATCAGGGGGAGTACGAGAGTCGATCGTCTTCTTCGCCGTCGCCGAGTTCGATCCCGTTTTCCTTGTAGGAGGTCATCACGTAGTGGGTGACCGTCTGGGTGATCTCGGGGACGGGCGCGACTTTCTCGCTGATAAATTGCGAGACCTCGCGGATGGAGTCGCCTTCGACCTCCATGTCGAAGTCGTAGTCGCCGCTGACCAGCCGCAACGCGGTGACCTCCGGGAACTGGACGAGCCGTTCGGCGATGTCGCCGTAGCCCGTCTCGCGGTCGAGGCGCACGTTCAACTCGACCTCGGCGCGAACGCGTTCGTCTTCCAGCTTGTCCCAGTCGACGACCGCCTGGTAGCCGCGAACCACGCCTGCTGCCTCGAGTTCCTCGATTACTGCCTCGACCTCGCTCTCCTCGAGGTCGGTCATTCGCGCGATGTCCGCAGTGGAGTATCGCGCGTTCTCACGAAGGGACTCGAGCACGTCGCGTTCGCTCATACCACTGCGAAGCGCGAGCGCGAGTAAAAACGTTGTTCTTCGCTCGTTAGACGAGAAGGATCGCCGTCAGCCGCGGGTTCGATCGGATCGTCGGGATGGTCGCGCCCGCTCTCGATGGGTACGACGGCCCCGATTCGAGTTGAAGCGGCGTCCGAAAGAGAGGCAAAGCGAGACGGTCGTCTCCCCGCGAAATCCCGTTTCTCGGCTGCCAGGTCGCTCTCACCGACGACGAATACCGCGTTCGACTCTCCGACGAATGACTGGATCGAGTTACCGATAATTCTTGAACAACAGCGCGCGGACGTCGTCTTTCGTCTGGACGTCCTCGTTCGAGCCGTCGGGGAGTGCGACGGTGTAACGGTAGTCTGCCGACGACGACTCCTCCCACTTGTCGTCGTGGGTCTCGAGTAAGCTCATCATCTCGTTTAACATGTCGTCGTCGTCGGCGTCACCGCCCCCACTCGAGCCGTCATCTGCGTCGTCGCTCGCACTCGAGCCCTCGTTCGGTTCGCTGCTATCTCCCGAACCCTCTTCCGCTTCACTGCTGTCTCCCGAGACGTCGTCTTCGTCACCTGCCTCCGGGTCCCCCTCGTCGTCTGCCGTAGAGTCCTCGACGCTGGGATCGGCGGACTCGTCGTACGAAATCTCCTCGAGTTCGTGGGGATCGGACCCGCCTTCGATGGCCGCGTCGACCGACGCCGTCACGTCGTCGGTCGCCGACGAGTCGAACTCGCCGTCGATCTCGAAATCTTCGTCGGCGTTGTCGATCAGAAACTGAACGGCATCTCGTTCGCGCACGAACCCGTACTTGCCGACGACAGACTCCGAAATCTCCTCCCGGAGGTACTGGATGTAGGCGTACTGTTCGTCGGTTACCTCGAGCGTCTTCATATTTCATCGATAACGTGGGAGGTACAAATATGTAGGCCGTCCCGAGGGTCCCTCGAGTGGACGTGAGACCGGATGGACGTTCGAGCGAATAGGCGTTTTGGACGTGGGGTCCATCGACTCTCTCCCGCCAGTCGACCGGAGGACAGCCCCGACGACAACGGTTTTTACGCCCGATATACAACGGTACTGACATGGTCTTGCGTGAATCTGATTCCGAACTGGCCGCCGACGACCCGGCACCCGACTTCGAACTACCCGGCGCCGACGGCGAGACGTATACCCTCGAGTCGTTCGCCGACGACGAGGCGCTGTTGCTCGTGTTCACCTGTAACCACTGTCCGTACGCACAGGCGAAGTTCGACCTGCTGAACGACTTGGCCGACGAGTACGACGACGTCTCCGTCGTCGGGATCAACCCGAACGACGCCGAGGAGTATCCCGACGACTCGTTCGAACTGATGTGCGAGTTCGTCACGGACGGCCGGATCGACTACGATGCGTATCTCCGTGACGAGAGTCAGGCGGTCGCCCGCGAGTACGGTGCAGTCTGTACCCCGGACCCGTTCCTCTTCGCGAACGAAGCCGAGGCGTCCGGCGAGGCCGACTTCCGGCTGGTCTACCAGGGACGACTCGACGACGCCCCCAACCCGGACGACGACCCGTCCCGATTCTACGTCAGCGAGGCCATCGACGCCGTCCTCGACGGCGAAGACGTGGATCTCGACTGGCGACCGTCACAGGGCTGTTCGATCAAGTGGCACGAGGAGTGATCGCTCTCCGAGCAGTGGAGTGGTCCCGAAAAGCGAAAATCGCAGCGTTCTCGTCCCGAACGACGAGTTGCGGCCGGTTGATCGTACTACTCGACCTGAATGTCGCCGACCATGGTCGTCTCGTGTGGCTCACACACGTACTGGACCATCTCGCTGCTGGCTTCGAACTCGAGGATCTGGTCGTCGGGCTCGTCGTCGTCGGTTTCGTCGGTCTGGAGGTCGTCGACGACGTCACCGCCGTCGTCGCGAATCTCGATGTTGTGGAACGCGCCGTCGCCTTCGGTCCAGCCGATGGTGTACTCGCCGCCTTCCTCTAAGACGATCGTCGGGTTCTGTTCGCTCTCGATTTCGGAGGGCTCGAGGCCCTCCCAGCCGGCGGTCTGGGCGTCGAACCGGATGTCGGTGCCGGGATCGAGCGCGATACCGTCGGCTCCGTCGTCGCCGTTTCCGTTACCGTTACCGTTGCCGTTGTCGCTACATCCTGCGACGAGCGCCGTCGCTGCTGTCGCACCGGTGAGCTTCAGGAACGTTCGTCGGGAACCGTGGTCCATACTCATAGTTCACCGTTGTTTTACGGGTCTATCTCATTGAAGAGCGCGCCTATTCCCATCGGTTGAGACGTAGGTCGAACATGTTCGCTTACTATATTGATTCACAAACAGTATCTATCGCTCGAGTCCGCCGGAGGAGCCGGGATCGAATCGGCTACTCCCAGTTGTGCAAGGCATCCCGAAAGATCTCGACGGCATCCGCTTTCGTAACCGGCCGCGGGTTACACCGCAACAGCCGTTGTTGGGTCTCGACGGTCTGGGTCGCGAGCCAGTCGACGTCGTCGTCCTCGATACCTGCGAGGTCGGTCAGACCGCTCGGGATGACGTTTAGGTCCTGCTGGAGCCGGACGTACTCCGCTCTCGCTCGATCCGCGGCCTCGCGGGTCCCCATACCGTCGGTGTCGGCACCGAGCATCTCGGCGACGCTGGCGAAGCGTTCTGGATCGCTCGCAGCGTTGTAGCCGAGCGTTGTCGCGGGGGTGAGCACAGCGATCGTCTCGCCGTGATAGGTGTGATACTTGTTTCCCACGGGGTAGGCCATCGCATGACAGAGGCTCGCCCCCGCCGTCAGGCCGGCGATCGCACCGAACAGCGCTCCTTTCAGCATGGCGGACCGGGCCTCGATGTCGTCGCCGTTGTGGACCGCAGTGCGGACGTTGCCGGAAAGAAGTTCGATCGCCTTCTCGGAGAACATCTCCGTCAGTCCGGTCCGCCCCGCGTAGACGGGTCGTTCGGCTGGATCCGACGGGCGCAACAGGCCGTCGAACGGATGCGTGGTGTAGCCCTCGATCGCGTGCCCCAGCGCGTCCATCGCGGTTTTGCCGGTCTGCTCGGCGGGAAGCGTCGTCGTGAACGTCGGATCGAGGACTGCCGCGTCCGCCCGAATGTGGTTGCTCGAGACGCCCTCCTTGATTTCTTTTTCCTCGACGGAGAAGATCGCGACGGGCGAGATCTCCGCGCCGGTCCCCGCCGTCGTCGGCATCAACACGAGCGGCGGGCCGGATTCCGTGAGCGACTCGCCTCCGCCGGTCGGTTCGGCGATGTAATCGAGGACCTCGCCGCCGTTTGCGATCACCGCCCGAGTCCCCTTCGCGACGTCGATACAGCTTCCGCCGCCGAATCCGACGTAGAAGTCGTACCCGTCCTCGCCCTCGTTCTCGCGGACGAACGAGATACAGTCGTCGACGTTCTCGATCGAGGGCTCGCGCTCCGCGCCGTCCCAGACGGTGACGTCGTAGCCCGCGTCCTCGAGGAGGTCGGTGACGCGATCGACGTGGCCGATGTCGACCAAGTTCTCGTCGGTCACGAGGAGACCGTGTGGCGTCTCGTCGGCAGCCGCGTCGACCCCGAGATCGGCGAGCTGGAAGCCGAGTTCCTCGACGCTGTCCCGACCGAACCGAATCTGGGGCATCTGGAGGTGCCAGACGGTTTCCGGGCCGAGTTCGTGTTCCGGCGCTGAGACCGAGCGATCGTAGCTCATCGCCCCCACCCGTCCCTGATCTCCTCGAACTGGTCGGCGTCGTGGCCGTAGACGACCTCCGCGTCGTGACGCCGTTCGATCTCTTTGATGTGGCGGAGGGTCTCGAACCACTCCGTCTTGCCCCAGAGCAATCCGGCACCGAGCGGGGCCTCGTCCTCGTAGTTCGGGGCCTGATACACCTGATCGCCGGTGAACACGAGCGTGCCGTCATCCTCGAGATGGATCACCGTCCCAGTCAACCCTGGTGTGTGCCCCGGGAAGCGGACGAACTCGACGTCTTCGAAATGCTCCTCGCTGTCGCGGTGGATCACCTGCCAGTTCAGGTCGTGATCGAAGTCCTCGAGGATGTACGCCGCGCTTCCCTTGTCCGTCTTCGCGCTGTAGTAGGCGAACTTGATCTCGCGTTCGTGGACGTAGACCGGGACGTCGGTCCCGTCGAAAAACTCGAGGCCGCCCGCGTGATCCAGATGCAGATGGGTCTGGAAGACGGCGTCGATGTCGTCCAGGCTGTACCCCGCCTCCTCGAGATCGTCGTCAAGCCGATGTTCGTGGGCGTCGTGGGGGTAAAACGCCTGTAAGAGCCCCTCGGGCCAGTGACCGTCGAGGGCGTCGTGGTGTGAGCCGGTGTCCCAGAGGATCGTCGCCTCCGGGTGATCGATGACGAGGCTCCAGACCGGGATTTCGTCGTAGGTCACGTCAGGGTTTGGCTCGTCGTGTGTGCCGAGGGTCTCTCCCTCGATCATGTAGTTCTGATCGCACTCGAGCCCGCCGCGGTGGATGACGTCGACTGTCGCGTCTACCATTGGTGAGCACCGTCGAGCCCTACATTAATCGTGTACAAAAATTATGTGGTATATTCGATGGCCCGACGAGAAGCGGCGATTCAGCCGACTCGGTGGATCAATGAGTTGGTGAAACCACGGGGAGGTCGTGGTCTCGCCGGTAACGTTCGACAACAGTTCGTTCAGAGGCCAAACATCAACGGACCGATGAGAACCCCCATCAGATGGACACGTCGGGCTCGCAATCGGACGGGGATCAGTCCGACCGCAGTCGCCACGACGAACACAGCGATACCGGGAACGCCGGTAAAGAGAAACGAGAGGACGAGCAGTAACCCGAGGACGACCGCCGAAATCTTCCAGTATTCGGTTCGGCCAACCAACTCGAGGTAGGCGTCGCCGACGACGATCACGAGCACGAAGCCGATCGCACCGGCGACGACGACCGCGAGGATCAAAACGGGCAACTCGAGTGGCGCGTTCGCGTGCTCGAAGGCGACCATCACGCCCGTCCGCGGCTGGCCGATGGCGACCAGCGCGAACAGCGCGAAGATCGTGTTTGCGGTGTCGACGCCGCTCGTTGCGACGATATAACCACGATCGCCCGAGCCGCCGGGAACGAGTACCAACACTGCGACGGCGGCGATGGCGGCCGAGATGCCGGGAATGTAGCCGACGACCGCGCCCGCGAGCGTTCCCGCGACGGCAGTCGCAGCGACGAGCCACCGTGGGAGGGCGATTCGCTCCTCGTCCTGACGTGGAATCCCGCTCCCGAAGATGGCGTCGATCAACACCGGCGCACCGAACAGTCCGGCGAACAGCGGCGCGAGCATCCCACCCGCCTCGAGCGGCGCGTCCGGCGAGAGGTCGAGCGTCAGCGCGCCAAGCGCCGCGGCGAGTGCGAACGAGAGCGTTCCGCCGACCCGACCGCGCCACGTCCGTTCCGAGGCGATCAACGCGACGACGACCGTCGCGAGGACGAGCGGGAGGTTCGCCCGGATCGTCGGATACGCGGCTGTCACGGCGTAGGTGACTGGAACAGCGAGCGGAACTGCTGCGAGCACGGCGAGGAGGCTCCCGAGCGCCGAGAGGCGAATCGCTTCTGGGCCTCGCCCCTCGAGAACCATCCGGTGGCCCGGCAGGGCGGTGACGGCCATCTCCGCGTCGGGAACACCGAGTGCCATCGCGGGAACGGCGTTCAGGAACGTGTGGACGACGCCCGCGGCAAGCATCGCACAGCCGACGTAAAGCGGCGGGCCGGGAACGGCAACCGCGAAGCCGGCGAGCAAAAGTGCGAAGTTGTTGGCGTGCAGTCCCGGCACGAGGCCGCTTACGCTCCCGAGTATCGCGCCGCCGAGGATCCAACTCAGTAGCTGGAGGGTCGTGGCGGGATCGATGACGAACTCGACGCCGAGCGTTGGCATCGCCCGCTTTGGCCGCCCGTTTCGATTTAAACCTCTCGTTGCTCTCACTCGCGGCTCGTCGCCGGTTCACACGTATTCGAGGCGAAAGCCCACGACTTCAGTCGTGGGTCGGTGACGGCGGCCAGAGTCCCTGCGCTCGATCGAGCAACGAGACGACCACGACGTGGGGGAGCGTGAGGATCGCGAGAGCGACGAGATAGAGCCCACCGATCTCCGGAACGGTCGCCGGCGTCTGTGGAACCAACAGGGCAATCGAAGCGCAAACGACGATCCCACCGACCGTCAACGGTGTCGCATCGCGGACGAATCGCCGGCAGGCCCGCCCGACCGCGGGCTCCGCGAGAGCAGAGACGGTACCGTCGTCGACGAGCATCGTCCGGAGGATGTGGCGAACGCTGTGCCAGAAACAGAAGTAGAGCCCGATCGCGAGAACCGGCGGTACGAGCGCGAAAAACGCGAGGAGACCGACCGTCTCGCCAGCGTCGATCATCCACGATCGCGACCCCTCAGACCGGAGATAGCCCACACCGAGGGTCGCGACCACCACGGCCCCGAACGCCGCGCCGACGAGCAGGCGAACCTGTGTCCGAATCAGTGACTCGAGTGCAGTGGCCACACCGGGGTCGAACAGACCGACCACTGTCCCCGCGACGAAGGCATACTGCCCGGGAAAGGCGATCAGGGGGACGACCATCGGTGCGCCGCCGCGAACGAGCAACGTGAGCATTCGTCTCACCGGCGTCTCGAGGTAGTCGACGCCGACCAGTTCGTCGAGTACGTAGACGTCACCCTGGCCCCAGTGAAACAGCGTCAGGAGGATGAACAGGGAGAACGCAGTCAGCGGAGCGAGCAGCCACACTGCGGCGTAGGCGGTTCCAGCGACGAGATAGAGTGCGCCGACGGCCGCGAGCGCCCGGACGGTGATCGGCTCGTTTCGAGCCCTGGGGAGAACGAGATGATCGACCGCACCGTGTGGGAGACCCAGGAGGAGAACGCTTGCCAACAGCGGCAGGTACTGAACCCACAGCGGGAGTGATCCGGTGAGAGCCGTAAGCGCAAATCCGAGTCCGAGCACCATCGTCGCGGCTGCGAGGCTCACGACTCGAGCGACGTTTCGAGCGTGCGCACGCTCTCGAGCGTTCGGCGATTCGGCCGACGCGTTCGTGTTCGTAGACATTATCGACGCGTTCGAAGACCCTGGAGCGTCGGAGTCTCGTCGAGTTGCTCGAGTGTCCACACGTACAACACCAGCCCCTGAACGACGAAGACGTTCGTGACGAGGAAAAACAGCGCCTCTTCGACCGGGAGACCGATCAGCGACACACCGATCGTGTGTTCATCCGAGATAACCCAGACGCCGAGTCCGATCGCGATCCGATCGACGATCCAGAGATACAGCGTCGGAACGGCGACCGCCAGTGCGACCGTTCGACGGACGTCCCACAGCGCGGTGATCCCGAACGCCCACTGAATGGCGAGAATCGGTCCCGCCCACAGCAGTATCGCACCGAGATACGTCGTCGGCGTCGAGCCGAGCAAGAGCCATCCCGCCCCGCCAATCGAGAGCCCCGCGAGCGCACCCACGAGGCGGTGCAAACGTGGAATCCGCAGCGATCGGGCCGGAACTCGAAGAAACTGAAACAGCCAGAACCCGGTCAGGAGTGGCTGGAACACGAAAAACAGGTACTCTTCGACCGGGGCGTGCCAGATAGTCGCGCGAACGCTCCCTGTTCCATACCACCAGACGCCCTCGGCGATCAGTAGATTGTCCCACGGCGTCGTGTAGACGACAGCGAGCACGAGGATAACGCCGAGGCCGGTCAACGCTCGAGTAGACCATCGGGCTCGATCTCGTCGCGAAGCAAGCAATCCGAGGACGACGATCGGCGGGAGTACGAAAATCGCGTGGATAGACAGATAACTGAGCGCCAGTGTCATCGGTTTAGGATCGTTCCCGTTCGAAACGGCGACCGCATCGATGATAACTCTCATACCGGCCGAACGTGCTCGAGTGGTTCCAGCGGTTCACAGTACGTCCGTCGTGAGGAACCATCAATAAACCAGAGCCATACTGAGCAGGATATCGCAGTAACTGGGCGGCCGACACCTGAATGTCGTTCGTCGCTCGTCAGTGGCGTTTGCATGGTATGGGTTCACAACGATGCCTCGTGCCGTCTATACTCGACGTACAATGATCGAACCGATCGCGGCGGACATGGTCGCACTCGTTCACGGGGTACCACTCGAGATGACGCAAGCGGAGGTGTACCAGGAGGTCCAAGACAACGTGCTGTTGAACGCGTCGTTCTGGGCGAACATCGCCCTCGCAGGGGTAGCCATACTCCTGTTCGTCTATATGGGCCGAAACGTCACTGATCCTCGAGCCAAACTCATCTGGGTCGCCACACTGTTGGTGCCGCTCGTGTCGATCGCCAGCTACACCGGACTGGCGTCCGGGCTGACGATAAGCTTCTTCGAGATGCCGAGCGGCCACGCACTGGCCGGCGAGGAGGTGTTGACGATGTGGGGGCGGTATCTCACCTGGACCTTGTCGACTCCGATGATCCTGCTCGCTCTCGGCTTGCTTGCGGGAACGAATCTGACGAAGCTGTTTACGATCATCACGGCCGACATCGCGATGTGTGTGACCGGACTTGCGGCCGCAATGACGACGTCTTCCTACGGTCTCCGTTGGTTCTGGTACTTTCTCAGCTGTACGTTTTTCATCGTCGTCCTCTACGTCTTACTCGTCGAGTGGCCCAAAGACGCCGAAGCCGCAGGGACCTCCGATATCTTCAACATGCTCAAAATCCTGACCGTCGTGTTGTGGCTCGGCTACCCGATCTTCTGGGCACTCGGTGCAGAAGGGTTGGCCATCCTCGACGTCGCGATCACCTCCTGGGGGTACAGCGCCCTCGACATCGGTGCGAAGTACGTCTTCGCGTTCCTGTTGTTGCGCTGGGTCGCAGCCAACGAAGCGCTCATCGCCAGACAGCCGTCGGCGTTCGGAACTGGTATCGTCGACGATACGGGAACAGGAACTCCCGCCGACGACTGAGACGGTCTGCGACGACTGATTGCCGGTCGATCGCTGGTCTGCGGTCGACCGGGACAGACGCATCGCGGTCGGTATGATACGGATTGGTGTCCGTCAGTTCCAGCGCACCCGCGACCCGTCGTGTTGGTTCGCCGGTACGTCGATTTCAAAAGAAAACCAAGGCGGATTCCCCGGACCACCGTGCCCGGGGTTGAAGCCGACACCCGCTGCCACTAACCATGGACTATTAA
>NZ_WUBV01000015.1:0-6457 GCF_009807105.1 Natrialba sp. INN-245
ACTGTATCCTTCAGTACGGTTGGATGAGTAGTAAAGCTTACGCGATTCACCCTCGGGGTCAAGCCCCGAGGCACTCTCGCTGTCTCTCTGTAGACCCATCACTGTCGAGCGGTATCGCCGAACACAGCGTCGGGTTTCGCCGAGGATCCATTTCAGCAATCCGCCTCAGTCGTCGGCCGACGTCTCCTCGAGACCAGCGATCTCACGCGCGCTTGGACTCCCACCGCCGTGGGGGGTGTCGCGGAACCGTATCTGTGCCGCGTGAATCGTCTCGGTCGCGTCGTCGATGACGACCACCTGTCCCGGTTCGGTGGGGAGCCGCTCGTCGAGTGACCCGTTCATGTACGTCGGCTGGGCGGCCTCGAGCGCCTCGAGGTCGGCTTCGGCGGTCAGTCGATGGGAGATCAACACGTCGGACTGGGAGATGGCGGTGTCCGTGACGGCACTCGGGCGCTGGGTCGCGAGGACGAGGCTGACTCCCGGCGCACGGCCGCGGGTGAGGATCGTGTGGAGCGCCGCTTCGGCGACGCCGTCGAAGAAGGTGTGTGCCTCGTCGATCATCAGCCACGGGAGACGATCGATCGTCTCGTCGATGCGGGCCCGGTAGAGCGCCTCTCCGATACCGCGACAGACGGCGTTCATCGGCGCTGCGTCCAACCCGGAGACGTCGACGACCGTAGCCGCCGTGCTGGCGAGGTCGGCCGCGTCGAGGCCCTCGGGATCGAACACCTCCCACGACTCGGCGAGCGACAGGTGATTCGTCGCCGCTCGCGTGTCGGTCGTCGGCGCGTCGATCGCTTCGACCCGTCGGGACATCGCCTCGAGGGTCTCGGCCTCCTGGGCGGCTTGCCAGACGAGTCCGCCGGCACCGCTTTCCGGTGAGAGTCCGAGCAGGGAACACCACGAGCGGGGATCGAGCACGCTCGCTGCGACCGCCGGGCGATCGACGACCTCGATCGGAACCGACTCGCCGTCAGCGGGTTCGGCGAGCGTCGCGAAGACGCCCATCGGGTCGATGATGACGGGTGCGACGCCCGGCGAACGCGCCAGTTCCTCGGCGACGACGCCGAGCGTGAACGACTTTCCGTAGCCGCGTTTTCCGACGATCAACATGGCGTGTGGCCCGTCGAGGTCGACAAACAGCTTCGCACCTTCGCTGCCGTCGAGCGCACGATACCGGCCGAGGTGGCCCGTCTGTGTCGTCTCAGCGTCGGAGCCGCGACCGATGACGAAGCTCATAGTTCTAGTTCGCCCACCTTCCTATTTGAGTGTTAGTACAATAGTTTAATGCATACACACTATAAAAGTTTGAATTGGAAAGAGCATCAAGCGGGGTATGGATCGGAAGGGCAACCCGAAGACGATCTCTGTCGGGTCTGGCCTGACCCATTCGTTCGCCGACGACGATCGTGCAATCGAGGGATCGCCGATCGGACTCGTGATCGCGTTAATCATCGGTGTCATGTCGCTTAGGATTATATTACGGATCCTCGGCGACGTCGATACGTTCGAAAGGCACAGGACGCCTTTCGTGATGACGAGTGATCAGATCTCTCGAACCACCGCGCAGCCGTTACACCCCTCCTCGCCGTGGGGACCCGAGACACTGGCGTTTAGGAAACTGCGGGGAGCGAAACGCGTGGTCACGGTTCGACGGTAGCGACCGTCTCGGTCGCTGACGTGCAGTCTCGGTCAGTCGGACGTGCTTTTGCTCGCCCAATCGCCGTAGAGGTACGACCGCTCGTACCCCGCACCCGTCACGGCGTCGCCGACGACGACCAGCGCCGACGCCCGGTAGCCCGCCTCTTCTACCCGGTCGGCAACGTCACCGATCGTCCCGACGATCACGTCCTCGTCCGGCCAGGAGGCGTGATAGACCACGGCGACCGGCGTCTCCGGATCGTGACCGTCCTCGAGCAGTCGATCCATCGTCTCTCGAACGGCGTGGGTTCCGAGGTAGATGCACGTCGTCACGTCGCCCATGCCGACGAACTCCGAGATGTGGTCTTCCGCCTCGCTCAGGGTCTTCCCCTGTGGACGGGTGAACGCGACGTGGTTTGCGACCTCGTTCAGCGTCAGCTGCGTCCGTAGCGTCGCACTCGCTGCGAACGCCGACGTGACACCCGGAACGACGTACGTCGGCACTCCCTCGCTCTCGAGGGCGTCCATCTGCTCGAGGGCGGCCCCGTAGATGGCGGGGTCGCCGCTGTGTAAGCGGACGACACGCTTTCCGTCCTCGTAGGCGTCCCGCATGAGCGGGATTAGCTCCTCGAGGTCCTTTCCGACGGAGTTGACGAGTTCCGCGTGGGCGCAGTAGGCCTCGAGTAATTCGCTGTTGACCAGCGACCCCGCGTGGACGACGAGGTCGGCCCCCTCGAGCAGTTCCTTCCCGGCGACGGTCAGCAGGCACGGATCGCCGGGACCGGCACCGACGAAGGGGACGCCCTCGCCGTCGCCGGCGCTTCGCTCGAAGACGCGGTCGTCGAGTCCGTCACGGCGGCGCTCGCCTCGTGCGTCGATCGCGTCCTGGGGATCGCCATCCCGGTCGGTCATCGTTGGTGCCCTCCGCAGTCGCCGCTCTCACACGCTTCGGCGCGCTCGAGGTCCGCACCGTCGCGTTCGCCGCCGTCGGCGATCGGGTCCGACCGACCGCCGTCGGTGGCCGGCTGTCTTTCCCCGCTCGACTCCGGCGTTGCGCTCCCGACCAGCACGTAGACGGGGTTCTCCGAGTCGAAACTCGTCGCGCCGGCGAGTTCGTAGCCGCGACTGACCTGCACCTGGAGGACCTCCTCGAGTATGTTGCGCTCGCGAAACGCCGCCGTCGCCCGCCCGGCGACCTCGAGACGCGAGACGTTCATTACGATCCGGTCGATTTCGGTCTCGACGGCGTGATCCAGTACTGCCTCGAAGTTTCGGCTCCCGCCGACGAACAGCGCGTCGGCGTCCGCGGGCAGTCCATCCGGCGCCTCCGCGTTGCGGAGGTCGACCGTCGCCCGTATCGACTCCTCGTTCGCGGCGAGATTCCGTTCGGTCGTCTCGAGGCGTTCCGGCTTTCGCTCGAGGGCGGTGACTCGACCGGCCCGCCGGGCCGCGTCGATGGTGACGGCTCCCGTACAGGAGCCGACCTCCACGAAGTGGTCGTCGGACTCGAGTGCGAGCTTCGAGCCGACGATCGCCCGGACCTCCGATTTCGTCGGTCCGGCCTTCGCGTCGTGTGGCAACGCGTTAGGTGGCATCAGCTGTGGCAACTGCCGCCACTACTAAAACAATTTCGTTGGGAGTAGAACAATACCAGTTGTGATGCGGGTCGTGATAGAGATACGAGCGCATACCCCCGCCTTCCCGTGAGCGACGAGTGTTCCGACACCCTGTCGGAACCGAGGAGCGAACAGCCGGGGGGTGAGCGGACAGCATAGTCTCGGAGTCGTTACATCAGCTATCCCTCTTGTCTCGCACGTTCCTGTAAAATAGGTCCAATAGGCACCTATTCTACTGATTCCAATCAGATATCTTGAATGACATTCGCAGTTCGACTCCCTCCGCTCGCAGTATGTCGCGCATCTCGAACCGGTTCACGCCGGCGAGGTAGCTGTTGACGGCGTCTGCCTCGAGGCCATCCGCCAGTTCTGCCAGTAGCTGTTTCGCCCACTTGGAATCGGTGCTCTCGCCACCGAATGGCGACTCAGCCGAGATCGGTGTTTGAGCTTGAGGTTCGCTGCGCCCCAGTGGCTGTAGTGGAGTGTGTACTGTCCATCGGTCCGTTCATACGCAACGAGTGCGCGGTATCCCATCGAGCAATCACCTTGTGGGGCGACCGCAACTGGATCGCCCACACCCCTCCCGGAGGACGAACAACCCTACTCGTCGATCGGTTCGGGGAACGGAGGTCCGCGTGAAGGACTTCGCCGTCGTGAAGGACGTACCGCTTTGTGAAGGCGGGGAACCGACATTTCGTGAACCCGACTGTCTGGATGTTGAGTTCTTCGTTAGGCTCGAGATAGCCAACGAGTGTTCGGAGGAACTCGTGTGTCACAAGACCACCTTCGTAGTCAGGAAGGCCGTCTTCGCGGGCTTTGTAGACCTCGAAGGCACCGTATCCCCAGATGATGAGCTTTCTTTCTTCGTCCACCTCCCAATTCAGAGTCCCGAAGCACCTGGCTGGCTGAGCAGTTCTACCTCTTTCAGAAACGTCGTAGCTTTCGCGGTTCGTTCTTGGTCGGTCGAGTCCAGTTTCTCGGTGTCGATGCTGTTGAGGTGTTGAGCGCGCGATGCAGTCGGTAGCCAGGTGTGTCTCGTGGGTCCATGATGTACGCCTCTACCGACTTCTGGCGCAGAAAAAACGAGAGAGACGCTGACGTCTCCCGCCAAAGCCCTGCACCAGGATTAACCAACAACCTCGGGTATCTGCATGCCACGTTGGTTAAGATGTTGGTCAGCCAATTATCCTACTCCTGGTCCCTGACGAGGCGACTGACACACCTGGCACTCCCACATCGGCTGGTCAGACCATCCGTCATCTGGGACAGTCCCAAATCCTGGAATTGATGCTCAGTTTTTTGACCGCACTTGCGACACTCAAGACGTGTTCTCGAGGGAGCGTTGGGTTGACTATTCTCGGAGTGCTCGTCGTCGACGGCACGCTGGAGTGCAACGGCTGGCACCAACCAGACATCGTTCTCGTCACTCTCCAGTAGGGCCGTAAGCCGATCTTCGTTACGAACGTCGTACCCTCCCTCATCGTAGAGAAACGTTGAGTGCGCCCCCTCACTCCATGACTGCGTCGACTCTGTCTGTCCCGTCCGTTCACTAGGCGACTGTGAGTAGCTGTTCACCGCTTTCGGAGGTGATTCGAACTGCTTCGGGCAGCGAGGGCCACTTGTCGGTCAGTTGTGCAGCGGGCTCTGTATCGAGATCATAGATTAGCTGGCAGTCGCCGACCGCAGAGTCCCTGTCAACCTTCGTGAGGAGCGTGGCTGCACCAGCACCTTTCGCGACGGCGGAATTCATGCTCCCCTTCTTTACGAGATCACGGTGACGACCACAGTGTCTTAATGCGTTGCTCTATCGCCGTGAGGACAGTAGAATATACTTCGAGTGGATGGAGTGACGGGAGTTCGAGGTCGGTGATTTCGCTGGCAGACGGTGGCTTGTGGAAGTGCAACCGGACGTTATGTGTGTTCGGGTGCCGGTCCCAGCGACACTCCCAGTGTTCCTCGACCTCGTGTTCTTCGACGTAGTGAACTGAGAAATCGCCAGTCGTGAACCATCGAATGTCGAGACGGGCCGCTGTTACTGTGTCAGGATATCGTCCAGCGTCGAGCAGTCCACGGAGCAGTCGAGGTTCGTATGAATCCGGATCGAACGCAGTCTCCGCCACGAGTGAATCCGACGAAAGGTGTCGCTCCAGCAGGCGCAGTGTCTGTCGATCCGGTGGTCCTGTCGAGTGTGGCACCGAATCCTTCGGTGGTTGGCTCATTTACGCCGGAATCAAATGCCCGTCGTTCTGGGAGAGCTGGCGAGCAAGTTCGTACAGCCTGATATCCCGAATCACACCCTGCCACTCGCTGACTGAGGTCATCCGCTCGTGAATAGTGTCGTGACTGTCGTGATCAAACACATTGACGGCTGTGGGGTCCCTCGTTTCGAACCGGGCTTCGTATTCCGTCCGCTGCGCCTCAAGCGTCTCCACGCGGTCGATGATCTCTTCGAGGGAGAGCTCGGTTGCAATTCGACTGGCGTCCTGCCACTCGAGATACCCCTCGTTTCGTTCGTATGTCGCTGGGCGGCTGTCTCTATCGGCTCGAGCGATACCCATCTCTGCTAAGCGATCGAGGTGCTTTTTCGCGGCGTTTGGAGAGCAGTCCGCAAGCTCCGCGATCTCGGTGTACGCAGTCGGGGACGTAATTCCGAGAACGACATCGTAGACACGACCGAACGTATCTGTTCCGGTCTGCCACCGTCTCTGGCTATCGTCGGACTCTGGGACCGGATCGAACTCGGTCATACCTAGCTGTAGGCGGCCACTCTCAATATATCTTTGGATAATTCATATATGTGTGTGTATGCCGAGTTCGGGTCCCTGAAAAGGCAGGTTCAGTGATGCTACTGGGTGGTAAGTCCCGACGCATCAAATACGCGCTTTGTTCAACGTGCCGGTCTCACCGAGAGTCTGCGCGACTTTGCCACCGAGTCCGATGACCGCCGGCTCTTGGACCTCGCGAGCACCATCGGTGTGCTTTGGGAGTAACACTACGGGCGCGACGGGATACCGCTACCGCCGTGTTTCAAAAGAAAACCAAGGCGGATTCCCCGGGCCACCGTGCCCGGGGTTGAAGCCGACACCCGCTGCCACTAACCATGAACTATTAACTACCTATACAAACTATTGAAACTCGTGGCAGACAGCTATCTGAGACGCACCGCAATCACCCGCCCCATCCTCACTGACGAGCAACAG